>NZ_FLYE01000002.1 GCF_900093605.1 Candidatus Terasakiella magnetica | reverse complement strand
GGCTAAGGGCAGATATAGGTGATACAATTGAAAACTTCTGCCTTAAGTTGGTTTGTAGCCCAAAAGTTAAACACTTTTGAGAACCCATAACGAACAACAATGAGCTCAAATCGAAAATCAGACACTTTAGTCATTGTAATTAAACAAAAAGAATCGCATTGAAAATCCGCGTGTCCCTGGTTCAAGTCCGGAATCGGGTACCATTCCCTTTCAAAAAAATGACTTAGATATGACTTCCCTATAGGCAGACGCATTAGGGAAACATTCATGCGTACACCATCATATCTAGTACAGTCACGTTGAACATCTATTACTTCCGTTGGCCTCTAGAGGCCTTTAAAGCCCTGCTGGATCAACACAACATGAGCAGGGCCGCAACCTTCCAGAAAATCAAATACTTAATGAACATTCCAGCAGAAATGCTTGGGGCATTTTTTTATTTTCTAGAAACCATCTAGCTATCAGTATATATCTATCCCAATAGAACTCATTCAACACATTGGCACCTAATGCACCTTAGAAACTGGCAGCAAAAAATCATAGATGAATTTCCATTGATATTAAGCCAATATCAGAAGTTCATCCTGAAAGCGCCAACTGGTGCAGGTAAGACTATTCTGACCAGTGAGATTATCGAACGGTTCTACAAAGATAAGAAAATTATTGTGCTCTGCCACAGGCTGGTTTTACTAGAACAGCTCGAAGCCACCTTAAGCAAAAAGCACAATGTTAAAAAACTTGTGGCAGCCGATGCAGGTCGTGCCTTTGAAGATTATGACATCTTACTTTCAACAAATATGCGCGCAAAAGAAATGCTCGCCGATGCAATCTCAAAAGCAGACCTTGTCATCGTGGATGAAGCCCACCGCGTCTCCCCCAATGGGGTTGCCTACAAACGCATTATTGATAACTTTAATACATGTGGCAAAGATGGTGCCCATTTCATGGGGCTAACGGCATCGCCTGAGCGCAATACAAATGACCAGCGCGACCAGCTTAATCTTGCTTTTGATGCGATCATTGACTGTGCAAATATTAATGACCTCATTGAAGAAGGCGTTCTTGTTCAGCCAAGATACCGCGCACATTTCGTGCATGATTTAGAGTTAAACAATATAGATACCAGTTCTGGCGACTTTCCTGTGACCAAGCTCGCACCTGCGATCATTAAATCTTCAATGATTGATTATGCCACATGGAGCTATAACGAAGAACGTGAAAGAGTCTCAGGAAAACCTATATCTGCATGGTTTTGTTCTGATGTCAGTGTCGCAAACAGCACATTAGAGCGCATTCAGTCTTTTGGTATTAATGCGGCCCTTATTACGGCAGGAACCCCCATTAAGGAGCGCATGCAGCTTTTATCTCAACATGAAAATGGAGAGATTGAGGCCATGGTTTCAGTGGGTGTTTTGGCAGAAGGTTGGGATAACCCCCATTGTAATATTATCGTGCATCTTCGCCCGACTTTATCAAAGGTCTTGTGGGGCCAGTCTGTTGGGCGCGGGTTGCGTTCTGCACCGGGAAAAACATCCTGTGTGATTATCGATGTGAGTTCCAACTGGAGTACATTTGGTCCGGTAGAAAAATTAAAATGGAACCTATGGAGCAATCGACGCTCTAATATGAAATTCTCAAACCGGTTTAACTGGATTGGGCAGCAGCACGATGATGAAGATAATAGCGAGACCTATTTACTGTGCAAAAATGAATTAGAAAATAAAAGACGCTGCTCTCATATTTATAAAAAAGATGCTTATGAGAATGACACCTGCCCTGTTTGCAACACTTATGCAGCCACGGACATTTATAAAGAATTGAAGCTTGATAGCACCTTAAACGAAAACGGCTTGCATCAATTATTCTTCACTCGCATTCCTAAAGTTTATGAAGAAATGAACCTGTCCATTTGGGAAAGCCTTGGCTCTACGGCTTGGAAAACAGCAACAGACCAAGAGCGTGTTTTCCTCAGTTTCTGTATGGCTTTTTCTGAAGTTTCCGGTGATGAAACAGACTCAGAGACCGATTATTGGGAACAAGCCCTAGCTGCTGAAGCGCGTATTCGGGCCTATATTGTCAAAAATAAATTCAAGATCAAAAAACAAGAAGATTTTGACCTGAACTTAATTGCGGATGGTATGCTGGAAGGAAAAAGAATTCGAACCCTTCAGGCGCATTATGGAATATCACTGTGCGGCACAACCTTATCCACGCACAGCCCCCGTGAGAATGAACGAAAATACCAAAAATCAATTAAAATAGCTGAACGCATCGCAATGCTTGGCTGTTCTTCACAAGACAACCTACCCTATTTTAAAGCCTAATGACTAACTGTTTCAATTAAGCAGCACCCGGTCTTGAGCGCTGTTTAATTGTTCATGGTCCCATATACAGTGGCTTTATTTATTTTTCTCTGCATCATACCCGCGACAAGCGAGATAAAAGACCAAATCGACGGATTTTTTGCCATTTTCCATCTTAAGCCAAGTCTGGCGGCCAATACCGATGGCGCTGGCGGCTTCTGCTTGAGAAAATGCGTGGTCTTCGCGCCATTTTTTAAGGTCAGCGGCTGTCCAATCGGAAATATCGGGTCTTACTTTTGGGGCTAATTTTGTCATATCGACTGCTTTCGTTTTTAATGCGGCTTAGAATTTCAGGGCTTTGACAGTGCCATTTATGCCGAGGCTTGTTTTTGTCTCTTGAATTGTATCGTTTAGGTCTGTGAGCTTTTGTTGGGCCATGGCTTCTTGGTCGGCATTTTCTGCGCCATTGAATTCACGATCGTGAAGGATATGGTCTATCTTTGATTTGGCACGGGCACGTTCTGCCAATGCAGTGCTCAGCGCCAGCTGCGCCTCATCAAAGGTAATTTCTTCAATGTTCAGACCAAGGGTCTGTAGGCCTTCAATGTCATCAAGATTCTCAGAAAAACCATAGACGATTTTGTTATGGCGATAGCCATGCTTTTCCAGCTTGCACTTCTGTTTGATCTCTTTGACTTCCAAACGATAGTCGCTTTGCGGCTTCGGTGTGAGCTTAAATATATGCATGGATATTGACCTGTTGTGGAGTTTGCGCAGCTATATAACACGGCAATAAAAAAAGACCTAGGACGCAAACTCATAAAATAGGCTTGTTATGGTTTGTCTCTGGCTAGTCGTTCTTAAACCGATTTAAGACCCGTCGCACGCTACGCCCAGTTTCATAAGCACTATCATCAGAGGCTGCGATTGTTCTGACCTCTTTACTGACTTTACGCACCGCATCTGTTGCTTGTTGGCGCGCAACAGGATCAGAAGCAATTTTCTGTACGGCGTAATTTGCAATTTTGCGAAACAATATAGACATGGGCTTAACTATACACGACTTATATAAAAATTCTCAAGGGCCTAACACAGGGGGATAGGCATAAATGAGGTCTGAGATTACATATGAGCAAAGAAGTTTATTGATAAGCATTAGAAAAAAAAGCTATTCTTTTATCCAATAAGATAAGCTTGAGGCTTACTTGTCAGCTAAAGGAGCATTTATATGCTAGCGCAAGACATGTACGAATTTCGAAATATCCTAGCCGAAAAAGGGATACTTTTCTGTTATAGCGGTTATATGACAGAAGATATCCTAAGCGGTATAGGCCAAGCAATCCGTATGAAACTGGAATTGGAAGATGCTGATAAGACGATAGCGCGCAGTGTTTTTTCCTTATTTGTTGAGCAGGTCCAAAATGTTATTCGATACTCCGCTGAGAAAGAGGAGCTTATTTCAGACGATACTCAAAAAGAACTCCGCTACGGCGTTCTCACGGTTGGCTATAAAGACAGTAGCTTCTTTGTTTCCTGTTCAAACCTGATTGAAGGAGAGGATGTGACACGCCTTGGGGGAAACCTGAAACATATCCAGCAGTTAGACAATGATGGTTTAAAAAAGCTTTATAAAGAAACCTTGAGAGGCGAAACCCCTGAAGGCAGCAAAGGGGCTGGTGTTGGATTTATTGACATCGCAAGACGCGCTAAAAAAGGATTTGAGTTTGACTTCATCCCGGTTGAAGACAACCGCAGCTATTTCAGCATTAAAGCTTATGTATAATGAAAGTCATGAAAACAATGGATAGCATCAAGCGAGCAGCCACGGAGCGCTCACCAGAGATACTGTTTAACTTTGATGAAAATTCTTTCTTGATCAAAGGGGAGTCCTATCCAGAGGATGTTAACGAGTTTTATGGCCCTTTGATGGACGCACTTGAAAAACATTTATCTTCTCAGGAGAGCTCTACACTTCATTTTCAATTTGAATTGATTTATTTCAACAGTTCCACAGCAAAAATTCTTATGGGTATCTTTGACCTTTTAGATGAAAGCGCTGAAAACGGATGCAACGTTCAGATAAAATGGCTTTTTGAAGAAGATGATGACAATATGGAAGAGCTCGGGGAAGAATATGGGGAAGACCTCGAACATGCCGAGTTTGAACTGGTCACAGTGAGTGTTGATTAAACATGGCTTTTGAGATTTTCAAAAAAGAAAAAGCGATCATCGATAAAGCCAAGGTTTTATTAAATACGCAGGAGTTGCCCGAAGCCTTTAAAGATGACTATCAACAGCTTCTCAAAGATTATGAGAAATTGTTCAAATCAACAAAACGGCTGGTAAGGCTTAGCGATCGTAATGAAGCAGAGCTCAATAAATTAGCCCATAGTCTTGATGAAAAAAATAAGATGCTGGAAGGCTTATCAAACAGTCTATCCAAATATCTGTCCCCGCAGATTTATGACTCTATTTTTTCCGGTGATACAGAAGTCAGCTTGAAAACACAGCGAAAGAAACTGACTGTTTTCTTTAGCGATTTAAAAGACTTCACCGCCACCAGTGAAAATTTACAGCCAGAAGACCTGAACTATCTGCTGAATAAATATTTTACCGCCATGACAACCATTGCCCTAAAACATGGGGCAACCATTGATAAATTCATTGGGGATGCCATGTTGATGTTTTTTGGGGACCCAAAAAGCAACGGTGTGATTGAAGATGCCAAAGCCTGTGTGCGTATGGCCATTGAGATGCAGCAGAAAATGGAAGACCTCAAAGATATGTGGCTTCATAAAGGGTTTGATAAACCATTTCGGATGCGTGTGGGCATCAATACGGGCTATTGTAATGTGGGTAATTTTGGCAGTGACCACCGTATGGATTACACCATCATCGGTGGTGAAGTGAATTTGGCTGCCCGATTAGAACAAGCCAGCGACAGTGATGGTATTTTATTATCCTCAGAAACCCATGCATTGGTTAAAGATATCGTTGATGCACAAGAGCGCGAGCCGATCCAGGTAAAGGGTATTGCACGTGATGTGCGCACCTTTGCTGTGCAGGGGATTTATGATGATCTAGATAAAACACGCAGTTTTATTCATAAAGAGCGCCCCGGCCTAACCTGTTTGTTGGATATTGATAAAATCCCGCAAGGCCAAGAAGACGAAATCGTCAACGAACTTGAAGCCCTGATTGAGCGGGTAAAGAACGGCTGATGGATTTCGACCTCTTTAAAAAAGAAAACGAAATAATCAAGGTAGCCGAGACAGCGCTTGAAAAAGGCCATTTTGATGAAGACAGTCAAAAGCAGTTTCAGTCTTTACTGGGTGAATATAAAAAATTATCAAAACATGCCAAACGGTTGATTAACCTGTCAGATCGCAATGAGCTAAAACTTCGTGACGCTGGTGAAGAGATTAAGCGACAGAAAAAAGAGTTAGAGCGTCGACAAGAAGAACTGGTTCAGGCCGAAAAAATGGCTTCTTTAGGCCAACTGGTTACAGGTGTTGCCCATGAGCTCAATACGCCTTTGGGGATTATCCTGACGTCATCTTCAAGTTTACGCTCAGAAACCAATCACCTCAATCAGCTTATTCAAAATGCCAAAGCAAAAAAATCAGATGTCGCACGCTATATGGTGAGCGCGCAGGAAACCTGTGACCTTCTTGAGCGTCACAGTCAGTCAGCTTCTGAGCTCATTTCCAGCTTCAAGGCTGTTTCTGTTGATCAAGCCATTGACGATAAACGTGACATTGAGCTTCGTGCCTATGTAAAAAGTATTGTGCGCAGTCTCAAGCCTGTTTTAACAGGGCATAACGTTCAAGTCATTTTTCAAAACAGCCCTGTCGCGATCCCCATCACCACTTATCCCGGCCCGCTCAGTCAAGTGATCACCAATCTTGTACTTAATGCATATAAACATGGTTTTGAAGAAGGCCGTTTAAAAGGGATGATCGAGATTTCCCTGAAGACGGGTGATGAGATTGAACTATCTGTGTGTGACAATGGCAAAGGAATTGCCGCTGAAGTTCAGGGCAAAATTTTTGATCCGTTTATTACAACAGCCCGTGATAGCGGGGGAACGGGCTTAGGGCTGCATATTGTGCATAATATTGTTTTTTCAAAACTTCAGGGTCACATAAAGGTTGAGCAACCGAAAAATGAAATGGGTTGCCGTTTTGTTATAGCACTGCCTAAGGCTCTAAAAGAGGAATAAGTAAATGGTAACTTCATGGGACGATGATGATGATTTTCTCTTGGATGACGAAGAAGAACAAGCCCAAGTTGATACCCCGATAATTGCCCCCTGGGCGATGCTGGTTGTCGATGATGAGGTTGGTGTCCATGATGTAACCAAACTGGCGTTAAAGCGTTTTAGTTATCAAGGCAGAGGCTTGGAATTCATAAGCGCCTTTAGTGCAAAAGAAGCCATTGAAATTCTAAAAGCCCGAGATGATATTGCGCTTATTCTGTTAGATGTGGTGATGGAGACAGACCACGCAGGCCTTGATTGCGCCCGACAAATTAGAGACGATCTTGGCAATGAGAATGTTCGGATCGTTTTGCGAACAGGCCAGCCCGGCCAAGCCCCAGAACAGGATGTTATCCTCGCTTATGATATTAACGATTATCGTGCCAAAACAGAATTAACCGCTGAGCGTCTGTTTAGTACGGTGGTGAGTGCTTTGCGCAGCTACACTGACATTACGGCCTTGGAAGAATACCGTGAAGATGCCTATGGTCTCTTGGCTCAAAATAACCAAACCATTCAGCACTTGATTGATTTAAGTGAGACCGCTTTATTTCAGTTGGGCCGTGATGATCACATACAACGGTGCAATTTGGCCTTTGCCAAGCTTATGGGCAAGGAGATGAAGGAATTAGTAGGCTTTCCTTTGCGCAAAGTCGCACCTGAGGTTTTGAGCAACGCCTGCATAGGGGAAGGTCAAACCAGCATATCAATGAACGGGAGATCATATTTACTTAAGACCCAACAGAGCGATCTTAATCGGTGTTGCCGTTTGGTTGTGGAGAGCAACTGATGAATGTTCTGCTGCTGGAACCTTATACTGGTATGAGGGTAATGGTGCGCGGGGTTTTAAGGGCAATGGAAATTGATACCCTTTTTGAGCCACGTTCCTCTTTAGAAGCCATGCAAATTTTATTGACTGATAAGGTCGATTTCTTCATCTGTTCTGACACGGTTAAACCACTGGATGCGTTGATCTGCATCAAACTGATCCGTAATTCCCGCGAAGATCACATCCGTCATATTCGCACGATCATATCGATTGATACATATGAAGAAGATGATATAAAAAAGCTTATTGATGCGGGGGCTGACTATACCTTGATGAAGCCCTTTTCAGCAGATGATATAACATCCCAGATCAATCGGTTGATCACAAAACGAGCAGGCTTTATTGAGACGAGAGCATATGTCGGGCCGGATCGGCGCCATTGGCAAGCACCAATCAAACATGCAGAACGACGCGATGATACCTACAATCCGGGTAGAGCTGTGTTTAATCATTCCCTTCGAAAACTCATCCAGCGGCTTTTTGATTTGCAGGCTAAAAAGCAAAATGACAAAGACAAGGAACGTGAAGAGGATTTAAAGGCGCGCGGCATTTTGATTGAAGGCAACGATCTTGATGAACGTGAGTGCCCTGCCCATGAACTGGAAGAAGGAATGACATTGTTAAAACCGGTTTATTCCGACCATGGCATGCTTGTTGTGCCAGCAGGTCATGCACTGGGGAACAAAACAATCTCTCGCCTGCTGGACCTTGTTGCAGCAGACCGTATTACCGATATGTTTAGCGTTATGATACCTCCGCAAAGTGATGCACAAGAGATAGCGTGATCTAATGAGCATCACTTTTGCGAAGTTTAAATAGTCCACTCCCCAAGATCGGGAAATTTACTTTAAGGCTTGAGGACTTATCCCTCAAAGTCTTTCACCAGCTCGATCTGTCCATTATCATGCAGATAGGAAACCAGTGGACGCATGTGGTCTGTCACGGGCAGTGAGCTAATTCTCAGAGGCTTCTCATCATCGGGATAGATGTAGGCAATGGTCTTGTCCGTAAAGGTCTGACCCAAACCTTCCAAAACGCCACCAGCAAGGCCTTCATAATTTTCTTCATGGAAAATATCGCGCACGCCTTTGGCATCACTGACCAAAGCGACTTCTTCACGAGTGTAGCGAGCCAAGAATTGGCGCACACGGAAATAGCGATAAAGTTCTGAAATCAACACGTGATAGCCCGCATCACACAGCTGGTTCACACGCGCAAGGAAGTTTTCAACATCAACTGTGCCCTCATTTGCGCCTTCAGACATGGACATCTCTGCCAGGCTGATAATTTTTTTCGGTGCGTTGGGTTCACGTTTTTGGAAGCGTGCTTTGGCATGGCTAAAGCGTTTGGTCGATTTTTCTTCTACCGTCTCAAACTTGCCGCGCATAGCCAGAATGCGATGTTTGTAAAGCGCATCAGACGGGATCACGACCTTGCCCTCAGGGCTAAAGAGCACCGCACGCACAAGGCTGGCATGCACCAGTTCCAGCGCCATCAGGCTATTGTCAATCTTATCAAAATTTGGACCATTAAATTCGATCAAATCGACTTCAATGCGGCCCCATTTCATATTGTCTTTAAGGCTGTTGATCAGTTTTTTCGGATCATCAGCATAGTGATAAGCCCCATAGATCAAGTTCACACCCAAGATACCGATGGCTTCTTGCTGTTCAAGGTTAGTGTCATCCAGCATACGTACATGCAGGATAATCTCATCCGGTTCTTGCTGAGGCTCTGTCTGTAATTTAATGCCCAACCAACCATGACATTCTGCACGTTTGTGATAGCCTTGGGCGGCAACCGTATTGGCAAAGGCAAAATAACGCGAGTCTTCTGAGCGATGGTCTGCGACCCGATCAACCGTCAGTTCATACTCACGCTCCAGCATCTGCTCCAAACGATTGCGCGATACATATCGCTTATCTGGGCTTGCGCCATAAATCTCGTCACTAAAGACCATATCATAAGCAGACATGGATTTTGCAATTGTTCCGGCAGCTGCACCAGCTTGGAAAAACCAGCGCGCAACTTCCTGACCAGCACCGATTTCTACGATCGTGCCGTAGTGCAGCGGGTCAAGGTTCATGGCCAAGGCTTTTTCAATAGAACTTGTTACGGGTTCACTCATAGCTTCAAATCCCTCCTTTGTAGCGAGTTAACACTGCCGAATAATTTTGGCGCCTCAAATTTGGATGGACCACACATCAGAGGTCTTACCAATTCACATCTCAAATCAAGGCAATACAAGGACTTATACGAGATTCTAACGGTCAATGGAACAAAAGAATTATGAAGATATTCGAGCAGATAAATTCCCTCTTTGGGCTTATACTTGACTAACTTTTTTAAACACATTAGAAAATTGCCCTGAACAGGCCCTTTTTGCCCCTGTCGTTTCCTTAAGGAAAATAGATGACAAACCCAACCCCCATTACCGTTATTGATCGTGAAACTGGCACCTCTTTTAAGGAAGTTGTGCTTGGTGAAAAATGGATCCGTTGGGCCTATCAGGATTCAAATTCAGGCTTGGTTGAAAAGCTGCTTTTTCGCTCTAGCGCCATTAGCAAGCTGATGGGCTGGTGGTATGATAGCTCTTTTTCAAAAGGGAAAATCCAAGCGGCCATTGATGAGCTTTCCATTGATGAAAGCGAATTTGCCGCCCCTAAAGAAAGCTTTGCTTCTTTCAATGACTTCTTCATTCGCCATTTAAAGCCCGAGGCACGCCCGTTTAGCACGGATGACAAGATCATTGCCTCCCCTGCTGATGGTCGTGTGCTGGTTTTTCCAAAGCTGGATAAAGATGTGTTTGTTCCGGTTAAAGGCTACCCCTTTAGCATTGAGAAAATGCTGCCGGGTATTTCTGAGCGTTTTAAAGATGGGGCCTTGGCGATTGTGCGTCTTTGCCCGGCAGATTATCACCGCTACCACTTCCCTTGTGCGGGGCACATTACCCAAACTAAAGACCTTGACGGCGCGCTTCATTCGGTCAACCCCATTGCCTTGGGTAGCGGGCCAGATGTATTTGGGGACAACAAACGTAGCTATACCTTGATTGAAACAGCAAATATCGGCACTTACTGTTTTATTGAGGTCGGTGCTTTTGGTGTGGGCAGCATTGTCAACACCTGCACATCCGGTGATGTTTCTAAAATGGATGAAAAAGGCTATTTCAAATTTGGTGGCTCAACGGTCGTTGTTGTGTTTGAAAAAGACCAAATCCAGTTTAGTGATGACCTTGTTCAAAACAGCGCACAGGGGCGCGAAACCCTTGTTAAAGTCGGCCAAGAACTGGCACGATTCCTCACTTGAAAAATCCTTAAATAGCTTTCAGGCAATAAAAGCTTGCCTTTTTCTCATATGCGAGTCATTATTAATATCACAAAGAGGGCATTTTCCATTCCACCATAAGGAAAGGACGCAATATGAAACGCACATTACGAAAAGCAAGTCGGGTATTCGAGCTTGATTTAAAAGTCGTTCCCTACTCTTTAAAGCTACACCCTAAAGTCTCAGGCCTCTGGCGCATCATCAACCTCATTCGCAAATGGTTTGAGGGTGAGACACACGGTAAAACAGCTTAAGCTTTTTTCAAATAGGTGCGCGCAACAACCTTATTGCCGCAACCCTGATATTCGACTTCATCAAAGCCCATTGAAAAGGTCAGCATAATCCCGCGACCGTGCAGGTCCAACATGCGGGTTGGGCAAGAATCAACAAACTTCTGCCAATCAAAGCCCTTACCTTGATCTTCAATCGTCACTTCAATGCGATCGTCAAAATGCTCAAAACGACAAGAGACATATTTGTCTTTATACTCATCCATTGCCAAGCGTCTGTTAATTTCTTCTTCCCAGCGCCCTTCTGTGAGCAGCTTGCCTTTACCTTCATAACAAACACCAAGATTGCCATGCTCAATCGCATTAATCAGCAATTCATTCAATCCCAATAAAGCACTATCGCTCACAGGAAAAAGATGGGACATGGTCAAGGCCACATTTTCCGCATCGGCAATGGTCTTAATTTTATAATCCACCCGAGATATTTTCTGTAAAGTCTCAATCGGGCGGTTCATGCGGGCAAGCAGGTCTTTATAACGCTTAATCACACAGGCCAGTTGCGCCTGTTTCACTTTATCATTTTCTTGTGTACAGCCACTTTCCAGCTTATTGAAAAAGTCGTTAATCGTGATGCTGTAGCTTTGCAACGAGCGCTTGGTTGATTCCAGCTGCGCATGGATGCTGGCAAGCAAAATCTCATAATCAATCGGTTTGGTCAGAAAATCATTCACGCCCATTTCTTTGCCGCGGATTTCATTTTCACGCGAAGAAAAGGCTGTAAGGAAAATAAAGGGGATCCCCGCAATTTCTGGATGATCGTTCTTCAAATTGGTGAAAAACTCATGCCCATCCACATTAGGCATGCCGATATCGGAAATGATCAGGTCGGGGCGATATTGGAGAATTTTGGCAATGCCATCTTCACCATCAATGGCCTCAATGGTGTCATAGCCATTGAGCTCCAAAAGATCGATAATATCTTCGCGAACATCATTTTCATCTTCAACGACGAGGATTAGAGTCATATCTTGCCCTTCATTTTTTCAATAGCAGGACGATATTTCATATCCTCCGCCAAAATATGTTGTCCCCACCATTTATTCAAAAAAGTAACGATATCTTTTGTTGCTTCTTTCTCAGCCCCCATTGCTGAAACCGAAAGCGCCGACACTTTTTCCAGATATTGCCAATGCTGCTGTTTATGGTTTTCTAAATCAGCATAATTGCATTTTTCCATGACTTCTTCTTCATAGCGCAAATGCTCTTGTGAATATTCCAGCAACTCTTCCAAAATCGCCATGATCATTTCATCGTCGATCATCTCGCTTGAAGCGGTTGACAACTGGTTAATCAGGCCAAAAATCTGTTTATGCTGTTGATCGATTGTATCGCAACCAACGCTGTATTTTTTTTCATTCCAAAAGAGTTGTTCCATACCGTCTGCCATATTATTCAAGTCTCTGCCCCCATTGGCATTATCTGGCTTTACAAAAACACAAAAATGCCAACCCGAACTATAGTACTAAAACACACGAGGATGCGCAATCACTCCACATAATAATACGCACAGCACAAGAACAGTTAATAATGAACAAGTTTAATGAAATACTCTTTTTGCGAGATTGATTTCACAGCCTCTGAAATGAATCACAAGATTTTCCTCACCTTGCTGATAGCTCTCAAGAACATTCAAAACATCATGTAGTTCCTGCATGAAACTGTTTCCACACTCATCCATAGACTGGGCTGAGTATTTTTCCATGAACTCTTCTATCTCACCCATAACTGTTTGCAAAAAAGCATTATCAGCAAGAAGACTTGGATCATTATTCAACAGATGAATGATATCGCTGATGCACTTTTGGTCCATCTCAAGAAGCTCATTCCCGACAAGCTCGTCGCTTGCGACTTTTTTCTGTTCTGGCTCTGCTGTCTCAAGGGGCATGGCGAGACCGTTTTTGGGGCATTCTACACAATGTACTTCATTGGGAATGACAACCCCTTCCATCAAATTCACCACATAAGCTTCTAGTTCTTTAATCTTCAAGTTGAAGTTACTGAGTTTCAGTATTTTCAAATGCTGTAGAACTTGGCTCTGATTTTTAAGCTTCTCTCCACAAGTCTGTTCAAAACCATCCGCACCTTTCATGGTTGCCGATTTGAAATGGCAGTATTCATAGGCGGTTTGAAGGATTTTCTTTAAATGACGCACCTGCTCACGCTCACAAGACACAATTTCCTTTGAGACAAAATATTGATCAAACAGGTCTTGTAGTTCCATAAACCCCGGATAAAAACTCTCAATATAATTACAATTTTGATCAAATATTTCTTGAGATAACACGTTCAGCTCCTGTCGAATTCATACTTTTGTGCCATATTTACTCATCTCAAACGTGATGCATATCCCCATATGGGAACAATGGGTCATATTTTACTATTTTTTCGATCTGTTCCCATATGGGGATATCGCCAAAAAGCATTTAGCGCGATGATGTAAACATTAAAGATAAATACGGATGGCACAGCCCTCTCCGAAGATGCGAAGGCAGAGTTAAAATGGAAACGCTCATTCAACATACAGTAAAAAAAGAACTGGATAGCGTCTCGCTCACAAGAGAGCAGCAATGTATTTGCGACATCATCGACTTGGTCAAATGCGACCCGAGCGTTCTTGATGACAAGCGCATCTGCAATTCAGTTATTAGTGAATTGTGGGAATATGTCGAACATCAGTGTCAGTCACCGATGCCTTCTGCTCTAGAGCTCAAACCCGTTCATTTTACAGAAAGCTTCTGTGACGGTTTTAGAGGTCTTCTTGAGGTCTTGCTAGAACATCATAAAGAAGGTGAAAGCCGTCTTGTTATTCTCTTTCTTCTCTATGAGATTGAGCTCGTGAAACGTCAATTCCACTTCACCACGTTGAGCTATTCAACCTCACAGACGAAACACTAATGCGCTGACGACTAACTTACCCCTTAGTCGTTACACAACTTGGCCTATCCTTCTTGGATGGGCCTTCTTTTTTGTTCAATTGCCCCAATAAGAAAAAGAACACTCTTTTGGAAACATCTTTACTTAACTGATCAAAAAAGTTATTTTTTTAGAAAATTAACACCATAATTATAAAATTTTGATTAGTTAAAAATGATTGATGCAAAAACTACAGATGAAGTTGCGCTAAAAACAATTGGAAAAAACATTCAACGTCGCCGCTTATCAAAAGAGCTGAAACAAATTGATCTTGCCAAAGAGGCGGGCGTTTCCTCCCCCACAATCACACGCATTGAAGCGGGGAAATCAGTCCAGCTTGTCAATCTCATTCGTATTTTGCGCACACTTGATTTACTCGAAAACCTCAACCTGCTTTTTCCTTGCGAAACGCCAAGCCCGTTTGAGCAGCTTCAGCCGCGCAGGCCTAAAAAACGGATCAGAAAAACAGCCTCAAAAAACACCCGTAAGGCCCTTCCATGGGGAGAGGAAGAATGAGTCTTGCCACCCTTAATTTATGGGGTGCCACCATCGGTGCCCTCAGTTGGGATAAAAAAAACAAGACATGTCATTTTGAATTTAGCGATGAGTTTTTAGAATATGGCATTGAACTTTCGCCTTTTCTTTTACCGTGCAAACAAAAACATTACCCTCACCTCCCCGCCCTTTTACAAGAGGCCCTCCCCGGTCCCTTTGCCCAACAGCTCCTCTCATGCTGGCAACAACAAGGCCAAAAAGCCAGACATACATTCAACCCGATTGAACAGCTGTCAATCCTAGGCCCACGTCTCATGGGGGCCCTTGAAGTTTCCTCAACTTTTACTTCCCCTCTTAAAAAAACGGCCCCTTTAGATATTGCACGCCTTGTTGATCTTGCAAAAGAGCTTGCTGAGGGCCCTGACGATCTTCCAGCTTTTTTTAACAGTGCTAGTTCTATACAAAGCAACCTCTTTGATACGGCCTTACCCACAAAAGGCAAAAGCCCAAAAGTCACCATTGCCTGGAATGAAGAGACCTGTGAAGTCCGCTCTGGTCATGGACCAAGCGAAGATGGTTATAGCTACTGGCTTTTAAAATTAGATGGGGTAAGCGAGAGGACCACAGCCTCACATGAAACAAATTTGATCGAATATGCCTATCATCAAATGGCTGAGCTTGCCGGGATTGACACAGCCGCCTCTGAAATCCTTGAAGAAGGCGAGCGCTGTCATTTTGCCCTTAAACGCATTGACCGCACAGACACAGGCCAAAAGCTTCACATGCAATCTCACCTCGCTTTAAAAGGGTCCGCTCACTCCCAATCTTATGAACAGGTTGCTCAGACTATTCGTGAACTTGGCCTAGGCATGGATGAAATAGAAGAACTTCTGCGCCGCGCCGCCTTTAATATTCTTAGCGCGAATACAAATGACCACCCTTGCCACCTGATGTTTACCATGAACAGAAAAGCCCAATGGTCTCTTGCACCTGCGATTAACCTCACATTCAACAGCAATGGCTTGGCCCATCAAATGACACTCAATGGGAAGTCGGCACAATTTACACGTGAGGATTTCACCGCATTTGAAAAACATGTTTCCATGCGACGCGGGCGCGCGGGTCAAATTGTCGATGAAGTTTTACAAGCGATCAAAAGCTGGCCTGAAATTGCCTCCCATGAAGATATTTCACCCGCAACGATTGAACATATTGCGACGCAGCATTGGGAAATTTAACGCCCTCGCGCACCTCAAAACATATCTATAAAGATAAGGCCTTGCGCCACTAACGCCTATCTAAAAGAAGTACTTCGAAAAGGCATAAGGTTATTGAAATCTTTAATTGTATCTAATGATACGTATTCTCTTAATAAAAAATTAGCAAAGCAAAGAGTATAATCCCTTGTAATCTAAATGAAATGCGACTTAAAGCCTCATCATGTCTGTTGGCTTAGACTCTGACATTGTTGAGTTTTTCGAGTTTTTTTTATATTTGCATCTAAATATCTAATGCTTTAAAAGCCAAAATGCTTAACACGCAATTGGCGAGCGCAGGAAAATGAAATGAATATGACACAGCTGGATACGCAAGAATCAAAAGCACAGATTGAGAGAATGATGTATGTCATTACTCAACATGCTGAAGATTTTCTTTCGTCTCAAACCGAAACAGTTGTAAAAAAATGCGACTACTGCCTCGAAAATAAAGAATTTATCAACCTAAAGCCACTGACTTCCTTCGTCTCACTTGGCGGCAATATAGAGTCTATCATTGCCTTTAGTTTTGATGAAAACCTGATCGCTCATCTCACAAAAATGTTTACGGCCGATATTGATATTGAAGATGAAGAGTTTGAGTTGTATATACGTGAGACTGCTGGTGAAGCAGTGAACACGATTGTCGGACATAGTACAGCCGAACTTGCCCCACCAAGACATGTTATTTCCCTAACACCACCGGAAACAATTTATGGCAAGAAGAAAGTACTGGGCGGCGAGTTCTCAAAGTTCTTCAGTGTAACTCTAACGACAGAATTTGGAATCATGGATATCGACTTCATTCTCCCAAAAGAATCCTTTGATAATAAGCTCAATTTCATTGGTCAGGGAGGGACATCATAATGTCTTCATTATCCGTTCTTGTTGTGGATGATTCACTCATTACCCGCAAAAAAGTTTCGACTGTCCTTGAAAGATTAGGCCATAATGTTGTGCGCACCGCCTCAACAGGTGCGGAAGCCATTTCATCGTATCGTGACTATGTGCCAGACCTTGTCACCATGGATATCACCATGCCCGATATGGACGGGATTGAAGCAACACGCCTTATTCGTGCAGAGTTTCCAAGTGCTGTCATCATTATGGTGACCTCTCATGGTCAGGAACAAATGGTCATGAATGCCCTTAAGAATGGGGCTAAAGGCTATGTTCTTAAACCGATTAAACAAGACAAATTCGAACAAGTGCTCACTCAGGTTATCGAGCGTTACATGTAAACAGGTATAACGCCTATTTATTTAGTCTTTTTACCCCATTTACAGCATAGACATCGCGATAGAACCCGCTAAAATTAAGATAAGTACGTTTAATCAGGGTTTTAGCAATGGCTGATATTGATGCCTTAAAGCTGGATAAAAATCGGTTTGTGAAGCTGGCTTTTTGCCGCGCAGATTTGCTTTTTGAAGTTGATAGCACAAATACGATCACCTTTGTCGCAGGCGCGACTGAAGCGATTTTTGGCAAAAGTGCCGAACAACTTGCAGGCAGCCCTTTTCTAGAACTCATCATCGATAAGCAGCGCACCCTCACCCAAGGTATGCTTGATGGCACCTCTGAAGATCAACGTATTGAAGATGCAGCCATCACCCTTGTGGGTCAAAAAAACATTCAGCTCCCGTGCGTCATGGCAGGCTATCGCACGCCGGAATTTGATAATAACGCCTTTTTGGCCTTAAAGATTGTTGCCTCGCCTAAAACAGATATAAGCGCCGTCAGTCAAGAACCTGAAATCCTCAATCAGGAAGATTTTTCTCAAGCTGCCGCCAATCACTTGCAAGACCATCAACAAAAAGGCGGGCAAGGCCAAGTCACACTGGTGAAGGTTAAAAGGATCAAAGACCTTTTCAAACTGATCGGGGCAAGTGATCGCCAGTCTTTAAGCTCCGCCATTACAGATGTTCTGAAAAACTACTCCCTTGGTAAAAATACCGCCGGACAAATCAGTGAAGACAGCTTTGGCTATGCCCATACCACTGATGTAGATACCGACAAGGTCAATATGGAGATTGAGGAAGCCGCACAAAAATTCCTGCCTGAAGGCGAGGAGATGGAAACAAGCTCTCTCACCGTTGATGCTGATGGCGCTGCCATGAGTGAGGACCAAGTTGCCAAAGCTCTTGTCCACACCATGCAGCAGTTCTGCTCCCAAGATAAAAAAGTCACCGCCACACGCCTGTCAGACTCCCTTGATGAAATGATGAACGGCACCGTTGAGACGGTAAAATTCATCAAACAGACGACGCGGGATAAAGATTTTGATCTGGTCTATATGCCCATTTGTGACATGCGTTTGGGTAAGGTGCATCATTTTGAAGTGCTTTCACGCTTCAAACAGGATGATAAAACACCACCGACATTCCAGATCATCACCTTGGCTGAAAACCTTGAGCTCATCGTTGATCTGGATTTTGCTATTTTTGAGAAAACCATCGCCCAGATGCACAGCATCCTGTCTCAAGGCTCCATGCTGCCCAGTGTGGCAATTAATGTCTCTAGTATTTCGCTGCGCAACCCACGTTTTATTCAGGAAGTTCATAACCGCTTGGAAGCTTATCCCGGCCTGACCCAGCGCTTGATGTTTGAGCTAACAGAATCGGCTGAGGTTCATGATCTGGAACAGACCAACGCCATCATTCAGGATTTCCGTGAAAAAGGATTTAAATTCTGCCTGGATGATTTTGGTGCAGGGGCTGCCAGCTTTGATTATCTCAATGCCTTGGAAGTGGATATCGTGAAGTTTGATGGCCCGGTTGTACGGCGTGCTTGTGCCAGTAAACGCGGGCATGACCTGTTAAGCACCATGGCGAAAATGTGCACCACAACAGGCATTGAAACAGTGGCAGAGATGGTCGAAGATAAGAAAATTGCCAATCAGGTTTATTATTGCGGTATTGATTATGGGCAAGGGTGGTATTTTGGCAAACCTCACCCTGACCCGTTATCGTTCCAAGAATTATTTGCTGGTAAAGACTAAGAGCTTAAGATTAAGACCAACCTTCGCTTTTTAAGAAAGAGAGATGCGGATGTCCAAAGTTGCTTTTGAACGCGCCTTTGAAGAATTAAACGAGATTGAAATCAACGCATTGCGTGAAAGATCACACCATCTGATTTTTCAAAAAGATACGGTGATTATGCGCGAAGGTGAAGATCCAAACCAGATCATGGTGATTTTGGAAGGTGAAATTCGCGTCATTCGTTTTACGCGCGATGGCAAAGAAACCGAACTTTCCACACCATTGGGGCCGGGTGATACCATTGGGGAAATGTCTTTTATTGACCATATGGGGGCAAGTGCCACCCTTATTGCCCAAACAGATGTCACCGTAAAATCAATTGATCATACAATCGTAGAAGAGCTCGCTAAAACACAAGATACTTTTTTAGAGCGATTTTACCATTCACTGCTTTATACCGTGATCAGACGCTTGCGCCTGCTTGACTATAAAATGACCTTTGGGGGTTAAACCGTAATAAGGTTGACCTCTATCATGATCTTGCCATCCATGATTAGGGTGCGCACAGGGCCAACTGTAAAGCTACTAAAGCCGAAATCCTTATTCATACTGACCATTTGGGTCAAGATAGATTCAACGGCTTCCAAAAGCTCACACTCATCATCGCCCTCATCGGTATAGCCAAGCACAACGGCGAGATTATCATTTAAGCTCAAATCCGTTTTATAACCGGAGGAAGATAAATGTTGATGCAACACAATTGCACCGCTTGCCGCACTTAAGGCCTGTTCCTCACCTGCAAATGCATCTTTGAAATTTTCAGCTGCCTTTAAAATATCCTCATCTGAGGGCATATTGAGCAGGGGCTCTTCCTGACCGATCGGGTCATCGCCAAACAACTCAAAGTCATCCTCATCAGGTTCATCATCAAACAAATCGATATCATCTTCTTCCACAACGAACTTACTCATAAGATCGTTTGGTTTATCAAACTGATATGTGTCTCGTTTATCTAACATAATGGTCGTTCCTTATTCACCTGATGGGTCCGACAGGCTGTCTTGTTTGGACAGCTATTCAATGAGGGTAACCTTATATTTTAGACTTTAGTAGCTATCTAAATGTATAATTAGCCTTTTCTAATAGCTTAGCTTTTGAAAATATTAGGTTTTTAGCATGCGTTATTCTTTATAATAATTCTAATATTTACAAGAGGCACTAAAGTAACTTAATCTAATATAGTAGAATCAGAATCAGACTTTAAGGGCTTTAGGATAAATACCATGCGTAACAGATTTCTTGCTTCTTTAGTGGCTTTAGCTTTTGCAATAAGCCCTGCCTATAGCCTTGAGGGGGGTGAAACACAGCTTGCTAAAGTCCACAAGCATATACACAATATTTCAACTTCTGAATTACAAAGCTGGCTCAAAGAAAATCCCGAGGGGCTTCTCATTGATGTCAGAACCAGTCATGAGATCAATACGCTGGGCGGGACCATTAAAACCCATCAAAACAGAATGATCCCAAGGGGCTGGCTGGAATTTCGCATGACCCAACACGCACCGGATGAAAATACCCCCATTGTGGTTTATTGCGGGCAAAATCTACGCAGTCCGTTGGCGGCAAAAACCCTCATGGATATGGGTTATAAAAATGTCCATAATTATGAAGATGGGGTTTTGAAATGGAAAGAAGCCAACCTGCCCCTGCAGATCGCAGATCAAGAACCTGATAGTTTCCTTTATCGAAAACCCCAAAAAGTGGTTGATGGGGTCTGGTCAGCCATTGGTCAAACCGCCCCACCCTTATATGAAAATTCCGGCCATAACAATAACCTGACCTTCATTGAAACATCTGAAGGCGCCATCGTGGTCAATGCCAGTGCCAACTATCTTCTGGCACAGTCATTTCATGAAGAGATGAAGCAGCTTTCTTCCCAACCTGTTAAATATGTCATTTTAGAAAATGGTCAAACCCATGCCGCCATGGGCGCGCAATATTGGAAAGAACAAGGTGCTGAGATTATCGCCCATGTGGATGCGGCTGATGAGATTAAACAAAATGCCCATCGTTTAAGCGAACAGACCTTTAAAAGATACCGCGATAAAGCCATGGGATCAAAAGTCGTCCATCCCGACACCACCTTTGAAGATAAAATGGTGTTAGAACTTGGCGGACAAAAAATCGAACTTCTCCATTTCGGCCCTGCCCATAGCCCCGGTGATATCTCCGTCTGGCTGCCAGCTAAAAGCCTTGTCATTGCGGGTGATATGGCTTTTCATCAGCGCTTACTTGCTGTTTTTGAAGAAACAGATACAGCAGGCTGGATTAGGTCATGGGAAAGCTTTGCGGCCCTCGACGCCAAACATGTCATCCCCGGTCATGGCGAGCCGACAACCATGGCAGAAATCACCAAATACACCCATGACTATTTGGTCTATTTACGTAGTGAAGTGAAAAAACTGCTTGAGGATGGTGCAGGATTGGCAGAGGCTTACGACATTGATCAATCCGCCTATCGCCACCTTGATACCTTTAACCAACTGGCGCGAAAAAATGCAGGTCGTGTTTTTGTGCAAATGGAATTTGAATAATCACACAGTCTCATGATGATCAACGTCTTCCCCAAGCGGAAGAGAAGCGGTAAAAATTGTGCCGACATTTTCTTGTGAGTCCAAGCTCACTTTACCACCGTGAAGTTCAATAATATTGCGCGCTGTGTTCAAGCCAATACCGGAACCTGAAATCCCTGTGACGTTGCTCGCGCGAAAGAAACGTTCAAACATACGTTCACGGTCTTTTTTCGGGATGCCGATGCCATAATCACGAATGGAGATATATACCATGTCACTTTCACACCAGACCTCAATATCCACACGGTCCGCATCAGGCGAATATTTACAGGCATTCACGATCAGGTTTTCTAAAACCAGACGCAACATCTGCACATCACCATCAATTTCTTCTGGCAACTCTTTATAAAGACAATTGAGCTCATGTTTCACAAAACGACGTTGGGTTTCCACAATCCCTTCAATCAAGCCTTTAACCTCAACTTTATGAATATCCAGTTTGATCGCGCCTTCTTCCATACGCTCAGAAACAAGCACACTTTCCATCAAAGAGGTTAGCCGGTTAATAGCGGTGCGCGCTTTCACCATGCGTTTTTCAATATCTTCAGGTGACATGGTGGCCTGCCTGCGAATGACCCCTTGGGCAATATTATCAATCACGGCAAGCGGGGTTCTAAACTCATGGGAAACCATGGTGACAAAGGTGCGGTGCTGCTCACGAATTTTGCGCTCATTTTCCAATGCTTGATAGAGCTCGACATTCTGGTTGCGCATAACCGCGCCTTTTCGGTCAGCCTCGCTTAAAACCTCATATCCAGTTTGGCGCAACACATAAACTGAGCGTGCCAAGGCATCAAGCTCATCCCAATCTTCTGATACATCTTCAAGATGGTCCCGCTCTGGTAAGGTGCGAAGATCAGCCGCTGAGATGTTATTAAGCTCACTGATAATCCCCATCAAACGCTGGATGACAAAAACCTGAAACACCAAAGAGACACTCAGGGCAATCAATAAGATAACGAGTGTGTTGCCGACAAAATTGATCAATTGTTGAGAGAAAATCTCATCAATATCTTTTTCCAGATCATGCACAATGATCAATTCACCCAGTGCAAAAACCTCTCCTAATTCCTGATAAGCAATGGGAAAGCTCGCTTGTAATTGCCTTTCGTCTTTGATGGTGCTGCCATATTGATACTGGATTTTATTTTCACCATCCAAAATAATGCCAGAAACCAGCGGCAGTTCAACAACACCTTTAAGCTGGTTTTCAATCTGGTCTATATCAAGCACCCATAAACTTTGGGCAAGACCAGCTGCAAACACTTTACCCAAGGCCTGAATTTCATCTTCAAGCAGGGCAATGCGTTCTGCTTTATCCCTAAAAAACTGATAGCCGGTCAAAGAGAAAGAACCAATAAAACCGATGAGGATAATCCAGACCAACGCGCGACGTGTTGTTCTGCTGGTTAAACCCAGTTTATCAACCCATCTATTTTTTTGCCCGGCGCCATCAATTTCAAAGCTAGCCATTTATTCATCCCCTGCCCGATCTTCTTAAATCATAACATTCTGATAATTATGCAGATAGGGCAAAAAATATCTCAAAGGTATTAAGTAGCTTTCCCAACGCGTAAAATACCGTATCACGGATCGTAATGTTTTCTGCTATAGTTAACCAAATGATATAAAAAAAAGATATCTAGGGAACCCATGGTAAAAATTCTTATTGTCGAAGATGAAGTCGATCTGCGAGAAGAAATCGTCGATGAACTTCGCTATAACGGTTATGATGTACGTGAAGCTAATAACGGCCAAGAAGCGTTCGAGCTGATTACAAATGATACACCCGATGTGATCATTTCTGACATTTCCATGCCCAAGATGGATGGATATGAGCTGTTTGAGAAAATCCAGAAAACATCCAAAGAATTTGCTGCCATCCCCTTTGTCTTTTTAACAGCACTTGTCTCGCGCGATGACGAGATTAAAGGCCGCCGTTTGGGCGTGACAAACTATCTTAGAAAACCCATCGACTTTGATGTACTCATTGCGACGATCCAATCCTTGCATAATGCACGTGAGCGTATGGATGCCCATGTGGAAAGTAAGCTGCAAAAAACACTCAATTTCCTCATCAGTGCCACTGCAAAAGACAATGACCCTGAGATTGAGGCCCTGATTGAAAATTATGACAGCCTGTCAAAGCTGGCCCGCCAGCCTATTCAAAGCATTCAATGTCTCAATCAAGCCCAATTCAAAATCCAGACGCCCGAACAGGCAAGCAATGTTGCCAACACCCTATCCCACCTCTGCCCAGAACCGGAAAGCGCCATTATTGGCTTTATTGAGGTCTTCATGAACGGGATTGAGCATGGCAACCTTGAAATTGGCTATGAAAAGAAAAGTATCCTGTTAGAAGAAAAGCAGCTGGAAATCGAAACGGCAAAGCGCCTTCAAGATGATAAATATAAAGATCGCTTTGTAGAAATTGATTATCGACGAACGGATACACAATTGCTCTTTAACATCAAAGATCAAGGCGAAGGCTTTAACTGGCGTCAATATTCTGAATTTTCACCTGAGCTTATGCTTGCCAAACATGGCCGTGGTGTTGCCATTGCCCTGCATCTGGCTTTTCCGAGCCTGACGTATAATGATAAAGGCAATGAAGTCAGCATCGTCGTTGACATAGAATAAAGCGCTTTATACCATCAGTTCTCTTCTGTATTTGAGAAACTGAAACGATAGACATGAACGATAGCCCCGCGACGCTTCCCCTTGTCCTTGCTGGCCCCATCCTGCGGCGCGTCAGTGCTGATCGCTTTGCGCTTTGGCTTGCCCTCACTAAAGAAAGCGAGATCAAACTTTCTTTTGATCAACAGTCTTTCCATTTAAAGGCAGGCGGGCAAGGGCTGCGCCAGCTTAAAGCAGCACCCAACCTGTTTTACGCCATGGTGGATGTTTCTTTTGACCATCCCCTCCCCCATGATGAGTGGATCAACTATAAGCTAGAGCTCAAAACGGCCCAGCAGGATTGGCAGGACCTCACAGAACTTTCCCCTGAGTTGCTTTATAACGGGCTTGATAGCCTTGGTTTTAAAATCCCAAGCCATGTGGGTTCTGTCATTCATGGTTCCTGTCGCAAACCTCATCATGACTCCCCTGATGGGTTGATTGAAGGCGACCGCCTGCTACAAAACCTTCTCAGCCTTGAAGATGCCTCAACACAAGACCTCCCCACATGGCCGTCCATGCTGGTGCTTTCAGGGGATCAGATTTATGCTGATGATGTGGCTGGCCCCATGTTGCGCGCCATTCACGGGGTCATTGAAAAGCTCAATGCGCCAAGTGAAGATTTCAGCAGTTTACAAGTCCCTGCTGTGCCCAACACCGACAGCCTCTATCAGCATCGAAACTGTTATTATAATCGGGAACATCTCTTGCCCACGGTTGAGGGTAATCGTGCCTTGCTTGATGTTCTATTTGGCGGGGTTCAAAAACCGATTTTCACAACCGATACCGCTCATAACCACCTGATCAGCCTGCATGAAAATCTGGTCATGTATCTCATGGTCTGGTCACCTCAGCCTTGGGGCCTTGCCTGCCTTCATGTTCCCCCACATCTAAGTGCTGAAGAAAAAGAGCTATTTGAAAAAGAAAAACAAATCCTTGAGCGTTTTATAAACGGGCTTGCCTTTGTGCGCCGCCTCATGGCCCATATCCCTGTTGCAATGATTTTTGATGACCATGATGTCACCGATGATTGGAACCTGAACCGCCAATGGGAAGAGGCTGTTTATAACCATCCTTTTTCCAAACGCATGATTGGTAACAGCCTGACGGCTTATTTGATCAATCAAGGTTGGGGCAATTGCCCTGAGCATTTTGAAGACCCTCTTTTTGATCGGCTGCAAACTGCTTTTGATCAACTTGGCGGGCAGGCCCATGATGATTTCATTCAGGATATTCTCGGCTTTGAAGGCTGGGAATATGACTGGCCGACCAGCCCGCCCCTTATTGTGATTGACTCGCGCACACGCAGGTGGCGCTCTGAAAGTTCCATGGTAAAACCCTCCGGCCTGCTGGATTGGGAGGCCTTGGGCGATTTGCAACAAAAGCTTTATGGCAATTCAAGTGTCTTGCTTGTTTCGCCCGCCCCGATCTATGGGGTTAAGCTGATTGAAACCATCCAGCGGATTTTCACATGGCTTGGCAAGCCCCTCATGGTAGATGCGGAAAACTGGATGGCTCACCCGGGAACGGCCAATTCCATCTTGAATGTTTTCTTACATTCCAAAACCCCGCAAAACTTCGTCATTCTCTCAGGTGATGTGCATTATTCCTTTGTTTATGACGTTGAATTACGCCGACGCGATGGCGGGCCGGACATTTGGCAAGTGACCAGCAGCGGACTAAAAAACGAATTTCCAAAAAAGCTGCTTAATATTTTAGATATCGTCAACCGCTGGCTTTATGCCCCTCAATCACCGTTAAACTGGTTTACAAAACGCAGGCGCATGCGCGTTATCCCCAGAAAGCCCGATGGTCATGCCGATGGGCGTCGAACCTTAAATGGGGCAGGCATTGGGCTGGTTGAACTGGATGAGAACGGGCGTCCATGGCGTTTTAGGCAGTTTCTTAGCGATGAAAAACCTGTGGCCTTTCATCGTATGGAACAACATTCACGCTGGCAGTAAAACAATATCAGACTTGCCATTACCCCATTAATACATATATGTTTTATAGGCTTATAGGTAGGAACAGGGGACATATGCAACAATCTAGAACGACTTTCTTTTTTCTTGTTCTCAGTATTGCATCAATCATGCTTTGCATGGTTGCCAGTATCTATATCGGCTATCAACATCTTACCCAAACCCAAGAAGCCTGGACACGCGATGCGGCTTATCGCGAGAAAGTCAATGCCGCCTTTCTTATGCGCGAGTCTGTGCGTGAACGTTCTTTTCGTTTAACCATTGCCTCAACACTTGATGATTATTTTGACAGGGACGTTGAACTAGAAGCCTTTCGAAATGAGGCCGGGCGTTTTTTAAAAGCCCGTGAAGTTTTACAAAAGCTCAACCTCACAACTGAAGAGGCCCGTGCTTTAGAAACCCTTGAAAACAATATCCGCCTTGCCCGTCCCATCATTGAAAAAGCGATGATTGAGGTCGTTGAAGAAGACTGGTCCATGGAGACCCGAAAAAAACTTTTTAATGGTGTCATTGCTCAGATTGACGTCCTGAACAGTCTAAATGCTTTTGTTAAAGTCTTTGAAAAAGCCTCCAAACGCGAAGCTGTGAAAGCCCAAAAAGAAATCAATAAAGCGCAAAATAATATGATCTTATTGAGCGCGGCAGCTGTGGTTATTGCCCTGTTGATCAGCTGGTTTGTTCTCTTAAGTGAAAACCGTTTTAAGCGCCGTGTTGATGAAGATACAGAAAAACTGCACGATATTTCAAACACAGATGCTCTTACAGATATCCCTAATCGCCGTGCTTTTGATGAGTTTTTACAAAGCTCTTGGGATCAGGCCCTTAAATCATCAACTGACCTGTCTTTGATCCTCATCGATATTGATTATTTTAAACTTTATAACGATAAATATGGTCACGCCAAAGGCGATGAAACCCTTATTACAGTTGCCCAAACCCTATCCAAAGAAGTCAATCGCACAAGCGATCTGGTGGCGCGTTATGGTGGTGAGGAATTTGCCTGCATTTTGCCCAACACCAACAGAGAAGGCGCTTATGCGGTTGCTGAACATCTTAAAGAAACAATTGAGTACTTAAAGATCGAACACGGCCCTTCCATGGTGAGTGACTATATCACCATCAGTATCGGTCTTGGCAGCATCACCCCATGTGAAAACCATAACCTTTCCACTTTCTTTAAGACCGTGGATGACAAACTTTATAAAGCAAAACGCAGCGGTCGAAACCGGATTAATTAGGCTTGTTGAAACATACAAATACGGTTTCGCCCTGCTTCCTTAGCCTGATAAAGGGCTTGATCAGCCATTTCAATCAAAACTGACGGGCTAACATCCTCACCAGGAATAAGGGAAACTGCCCCCACACTCATGGTCACCCGGTCATCTGTCAGGCTGGAGTTATGCTCTAAATTCAGCTCATAAACCGCTTCTTGGACACGCTTTGCAACCCGTTGAGCGCCCTCTTCATCGGACGTCGGAATAATCATGGCAAACTCTTCACCGCCATAACGTGCTGCCATATCGGTCGCGCGAAAAATCTGTTTACCCACAGCCTGTGCCACTTCCTTCAGGCAATCATCGCCTTTTTGGTGACCATAGGTATCATTATAAAGCTTAAAATGATCCACATCACATAAGAGCAAAGCCAAATGTTCTTGTTCACGGCGTGCATGAAGGAGGTTTGTCTCCAGACACATATCAAAAGACCGGCGATTGGCAAGACCGGTCAAACCGTCTTTATGGGCGAGGCTTTCAAGGGCTTGTTCTGCCTGTTTTTGTTCTGTCATATCGCGAAGGGTTTCAACAACCCCGATAATATGGCCATCGTCATCAAAAATCGGCCCACAATTAATCGCCAGATACAGCCGTTTAGAGGCACGTGGCATCACACACCAGTTTTCTGCGCGCACCCCGTCATATATATCTTGTTTAGGACTGTGAGAAAGATAAAGCTCTTCTAACTGTTCCGTCTTTGAATTTAAAACCAGATCAGCCAGACATACACGGCTTTCTTCATAAAAAGCTTTCCAATGATCCTTGGTTCCCAGCACTTCTTCAGCCTTCACCTTTGTCAGGCGCTCACAAGCTTTATTCCAGATGATGACATTCCCTTGCGGGTCAAGCACAAAGGTTGGAACAACAAGATGTTCCATCAAACGGATGGCGAACTGATGCTCGCTATGACGTGTCGACACAAAAGCCTCCTGCGGACAAAAACATTCTACCTGTTTTCCTGTTTTTCCTTCTTGAATGGGAAAAACTTTATTGGTTATCTTACGATAGCTTCACAGATCCATCAACACCCCTTTACACAAGCTTGATCAGCATCAATGTAATAGACTTTGAACATCGGCATAAATCTGCATATGACAATTAAAGCAAACAATAACTACCCCTGCGATGGTAAAATCCCTGAAGGATGGGACCTACCAGAACTTAAAGATCGGGTCGAAATAAAAGATAACTGTGTTTTTGCAGATCTCACCGGACTAAGTGCACCTACGCCCATGGTTGGCACCCTTAAAATCCTTGAGCAGCTTAGTACTGAGCAACATTTTGAAGGACTTTATCCGCATTCCCCTATTCAATTATTCCCTCACCTCAATGAAAACGGATGGAGCTGGGAAGTCCTTGAGAAAACACCCAAAGGCGTCACCTTGAAGATTTTCAAAGAAAGTAAAACTGCATGATGGGCGGCACTCTGCCATTTGGGGCAGAACAAAGATTACTGCCGGAATGGATCCCGCTGAGCTTTTTTTCATTTGCCTTAATCTGCCTTCCCCTTGGCTGGCTTCTTCTGTTTATTCAGGCCGATAATATTGCCTCCTTTAGTGGCGGCTTTGGTCCAGTTCTGGCCTGCCTACATATGTTTAGCATTGGCGTGGTTCTCAGCACCGCCTTTGGCGCCTCTATGCAAATGCTGCCTGTGGCAACCGGGGCTGCTATGAATAAACCCCATGGGGTGGTGATCTTACTTGGCCTGTTGATCATTGGCACCACAATCATGCTGGGTGGTTTCGCCCATTATTTTACCCAGATCAGCACCTTTGGCAGCCTCTTCTTACTTGGTGCAGTCCTGTTATATGGGGCAATGCTGGTGCGCCTTTTGCTGCGCAGTGAAACCTTAAAAATCGTGCGCAATCATGTTTTTATCGGTGCGCTTTGCCTTATCCTTGCTGCCACCTTTGGCACTTTGATGATCCTTGATTGGGCAGAACATCTTAGTTTTGGCATGGCGAATGGACCGCTTATGCATGCAGGCCTTGCCCTTTATGGCTTTATGGGACTGATCGTTTTGGGCTTTAGTCGGATCATGATCCCCATGTTGGCTGTGAGTGATACAACAAATGATAAACTCTGCCATATCACCCTTATGCTCAGCTTCATTGCCTTAGCTTTATGGATTTCTGGGCAATATCAGCTCGCCCCAATTGTCGCCACTGTGGCTTCTTGCCTCTATGTTTTTGAAATGGTGCATATCTTAAAAGGGCGCATGCGCACGCGCTTGGGGCCGGAATGGTTGCCCATTCGCTTTTCTTGGGTGATGTTCCCCACCAGCCTGCTTCTGGCCTGCGCGGCCCTTTGGTCTGATCGCTATGACTATATTGTCCAGCTATGCATCATCATTGCGCTTTTGGGCTGGCTTGTGTCTTTCATCATCGGGATTTTACAACGTATCATCCCGTTTTTACTTTCCATGCAAATCGCACGGCGCACGGGCATGCCAGAATTACCAAGCAAACTTGCCCATGAAAAACTGCTCAGCTTCATTGGCCCGGCCCATATCCTTGCGGTCGTCCTCACTGTAACAGCCCTTATTTTTGAACAAACCCTTCTTTTACGTTTTGCCAGCCTGATCGGCATAATGAGCGGAATTTTATTCCTCATTTTCCTGATCACAGCGCTTAAACGCAAACGTCACTGTCTGGAGAAAATGACATCATGAGACTTTCTGAAATCCTTCATGGCGAACATCAACGCACATTGGCCGTTCTGGATGAATTAGACGGCTGGCGCAACAAAGCTCAACCTTCTGACATCAACGAGATTGCCCCTCTCTTAAAAGACGTGGTGGAAGTTACCCAAAGTGACATTACCGATCACTATGCCTTTGAAGAAGAACATCTCTTTCCTATCTTGCGCATGAACGGGGCAGACTTCATGGCCAATATGCTGGCTGGTGAACATCAGATAATCCGCCCCTTGGCCCAAGAACTTAAAAGCATTTCACAAGACGCTTTAGAAAATGGATTTAGCACAGAAAGCTGGGAAAAGTTTCAATCGCTCAGTTTTGAATTTATAGGTCATGAGACCTTCCATATTCAAAAAGAGGAAATGGGCCTGATCAATGCGATTAACAGCCTGTTCACACCAGAAACGGAAGCCCCGTTAATTGAGCTTTATAAAAAATCAGCTTAAATAAAAAACAAAGGCCGGATGAAGGTATATCCCTCATCCGGCCTTTTAAATTCAGCACGATCTAAAATTAACCGTCAGCCGTAATCTGTTTCACCAGCTCCGCCAGCACTTCATCAACACGGTCATTTTCAATACGACATGTACCCACTTGTTTGTGACCACCGCCGCCATATTTCAACATCAGGCTGCCCACGTTGGTTTTTGAGGTGCGGTTCAAGATAGATTTACCTGTTGCCAGCAAACATTTGCCCGGCTCAATCTCAGGAATGACCTGAATAGAGATATTACATTCTGGGAAAATCGCATAGATGGTAAAGCGGTTCCCTGCATAATGTTCATCTTCATGGCGCAGATCAAACACCACCAGATTATCATGAACCTGTGTGCATTTTTTCAACTGACGCTCAAAGAACTCTTCATGCAGATTATAAAAATGCAGGCGTTCTTCCACATCAGGAATTTTAAGAATTTCTTCTACCGGGTGATGACGGCAATAAAGCATCATATCTTTCATGAACTGTTCATGAGAGATTGCAAAATTGCCAATACGGTCCAAGCTCGTGCGTGGATCAAGAACAAAGTTTAACAAGACCCATGGGCTCGGTGCCAAGATATCTTCTTCGTTATATTGTGCCGCATCCGCCTTATCGACCGCTTCAAGCATATCGGTACAGATTTGCGGGAATTTCTCGCCTTTGCCAAAATGGTTATAAACAACGCGCGCCGCAGAAGGTGCTTTAGCGTCAATGATAAGATTACCACGCTCGCCCACACGTTCGACTTCACTTAAATGGTGATCAAGGCAAAGATGCGCTTTTTCAACATATGGCAAGTTTGTAAGAATATCATTTTCAGTCACCTCAAAGAGGCCATCCTGAATTTCTTTTGGCTCGGCAAACACAATCTCGTCGATCATATCGAGTTCGAGAAGTAATGTACCTGAAACGACTCCGTCAAAATCAGCTCGCGTGACGAGACGATATTTTTGGTCAGTCATGTTTCCGGCTCCTATCAAATTTTTTCTTATGCGAAAATCTTCGCCCCTGTTTTGCAACAGTTTAAGTCTAAAAAAACGATTTGTACACTATATTAGGTACTTTAACTTTTAAAACCTGCTTCTGCCATCATCTTGTAGAAATCCCTGATCATAATTTCTTTTTTCTGAGGGTCATCTTCCCCATCAGTAAACTTCTCAATGAAACCAGCACCCTTCAAGTGGTCAACCACACGTTGGCGCGCAAGTGACATGGCATGTCCATGTTCCCACAACACGCCAGAACCACAAAACTGCACCATGCGTATAGCACGATCACGCAAACTTGCCTTAGGGTTGTCCAGTTTGTCAATCAACTTTGTATCAATCAAATATTTCTCAACCAATCTATCCAAAGTAGAAAGAAGCTTTTTCTGTTCAGATTCCTCAAGTGAGGATTCTTCAACCAGAACATGCAGGTCTTTTAAACATTGCAAACGGTCTTTAGCCGAAGCCCCGTCCCCGCTAAAGTCCTTAATAGAACGTGCATTATTGCAGAGCTGGGAAATGCTTTGCTTGATCACATCAGGATGTGCCTCACCCAGTGGGGCATCGTGTAAAGCCAGCAAATAAGGCAACTGGCTTGATCCATCAGGCAACATATCCAACAGCCATTTAATGGACATCCGCTCGCCACTTTCCCCGCCTTGTTTCAAGCTACGGCCATAACGGCGCGACAGTGCCTCTGCCATGCTCGAGCCCCCCGTCATACCGGAAGGAAAAGCCAGACGGGCAAACAGGGTCATAAACTCGGCTTCTTCCGTAGATGGATCGTTCCTTGCCAGTGGTTGCTTGCCCGACATTTGGCGCAAAATAAAATCAAACAACACATCACGGGTCTGCTGCAAACGGTCTTGGGCAAAGAGGCGACAAAGCGAAGCCACCGCATCCGGGCAAGCCCCTGTAGCGCTAACCTTTTGACCATCCACCCAATCGAGCAAGGTTGAAATGGCTGAGGCTAAGTTACGTTGCGGGCCAAGCATATCCTGAACCATTTGCGCTGAAGACATAATTTCAGCAATCAAACCGTCAAGCTCATATTCGAGTCCACTGCCTTGTGGGCTTTCCAGCCATTCAAGAATCTGGATCAGCTTGCCTTCCACACTGCGATACTGGATCAAGGCTTTACACATGACCACCATCAAGGCCATGGGTTGACCAATAGCCTCTGCCGTTTGCACAATGGTCTCAAGCTCTTTGCTATCAAAGCCTTTAAAGGCCTTGGTCTTTTGAATTTTCAGCACATCATCCATGATGGCTTGAAATTCTGTATAGAGATCATCGCGTCTTTTGCGCGAATCTAGGCCCGTATCCTTGGCTTGCAAGGTCGCCACACGGTCAATGGCAGGTGAGCACATTTCCCCACCCATAAAACGCTTGGCTTTATCATGGGAATAAAGCAGCTCTGAGGGGATCATGCCATCGCGGTCCAACAGGTTGCGCAACAAACGCCCCATGGTCAGGCGTGCGCTCAAACCTAAATAATCATCACGGTGGGCACAAGGGGATGCTTCTTCGATATTGGCAAGGCGAACGGGCTTAACCTTTGGTGTAAGCCTTTGTTCTTTTAGTATTTTTTCAACTTCATTTTGGTCAGCACGCGTCCAGACGCGCACCAACTGCACGCCGAGATATTGTGTGGCTTCATCTTCTGCAAATTCTGTGAAAGATTTTTCAGCTGGCTTTTGATCTTTAAAGACCTTTTCCACAAACCAACGATCCTGATCACTCAGACGAATCTCAAACTTTGTGCGATCACCCATTTAACTTTTTCTTCTTTCTATTCGCGCGCATTCGTTGATGCTGACTTTCCAATCTCAAGAATAACATCTTAGGCCCATCAGGGCATTGTTTCCAATGTAAATTTGAAGTTTTTTAATGAACAACAGGTTTGTAGAGCTTAAGGATAATTTCCTTAAATAAAGCCAGTAAAAAAGGATCAAGCTTTCCTTCCATTTTCTCCAACACCTGTAAAGAGCTTTCAAAACTATAAGCTGGTTTATAAGGACGCTGGTCAGTCAAAGCACAAAATACATCAATAATTGCAGCCAAACGGGCAAGCTCATTTAAATCTTTGCCTTTAAGACCACGTGGATACCCACTGCCATCTAGGCGCTCATGGTGCTGTTCGGCAATCACACGAATGCCTTCATTACTAATTTCGCTCTTATCAAGAATCCCGTGAGAATGAAAAACATGTTTTTTAAGCTCATGCAGTTCCTCACGACTTAAGCGATCCGGTCGATTAAGCAATTCTTCAGGGGCCATAAGTTTGCCAATATCCATCATCATCCCTCCCACCGTGACCGTCAATAATTCATGATCACGAATACCAATGGCTTCGCCCAATAAAGATAAGAGAGTCGCAACCTTAAAAGAATGGACATAAGGATAATTGTGATGGCCTTTGATATTCTCCATCAAATCCCCACTATTTCCTTCAAGCACCTCATTCACAAGGGGGGTGCAACTTTCTTCAGTTTGCGCCAGACTTAAGGGGTTCTCCCGTCTCACCCGGCGCGCCATCATACGATAATTGCTCGCAGTACTTTGCAAAGCCTCTTTCTGGCATTTGGGTAAATGCTGCCAACTAAATTCCAGCGGACTATCCACCATGCGCGACGCTTCATCATGGAGTTGTGATTTCATAAAAGGTCTGCGCAAATAAGCAACAGGGCACAACAAGCGCACTGTTTCATTAAACTCTTCCTGACGGACTTTCCCCGTGACGACAATGGGAATATCCTGAAGTTTTTCATGTTCCATCTTGCAGGTTATAAAATCACGGGAATCATGTACCAGCAGCTCATAATCCATCACAATGAGCCCCGGTGCCTTGTTATTTTTCAATCCAACCATTGAGGCCGAGGTAGAGGCATAATAATCAACCTCAAACGTTGCCTGTAGGGCTGAAACGATTTCACTTCTAAATTTGGGATACTTGGAGATGACCAACGCACGCACCAACCCCGGTCTCTGTGATTTATTCAAAGAGGCATGACCAAAGGTCTGATGTATTTGAGTCGGGCTTAACATGTCACTTCTCCTTATCAGAAGGTGAGCATCCGCCATTTTCCTCGTGCGTTATACATAAATAGGTAAGCGTATTATTTATTCAATACACAAATGTAGTATAGCATATTTAGGGTCCTGACCCTAAGTGACTTTTTCGACAACCATCACTAATGCGCAGTCTCATTTGCCTTTTCTTTGAGCAGCAGTAACGCCTTCATGGCGTCTTCCACCACATTATCACGCTCAATCACTTCCGCATGAAGCGCATCGCGCATGGCGGGGCTATAGTCGCTCCAACCTTCCACATCTTGTAAAAGCGCATGATAAGCCGTTGCTTCATCACTAAGCCCATCCACAAGGGCTGCGGTGGCAGACGGCATTTTCATATCATCTTGCCCACCCCAAAAGCCTTCAATAAAGCCAGCTTCAATCTCTTCAAGGCGTTTAAGCAGAACTTCTTTTGCCTCATCAAGATCGCTCAGTTTTCCTCGTGCGCTCAGCAATGTGCCTTCTGCATCAGCGAGTTTTTCCATGCGCCGCCAAAGCCCCATGAAGGTGGCAAAAAACTTCTCGGCCTCATCCTTGGTCACAAACTTTGGAAATGCATCTTCGGGCCAAAAACTTGCCATCACCATCACGGGCAGCAAGTCTTCGTTCGGGCTTGCCAGCGCCCCAAGGACGCGCATGCGCACCACATAAAAAGGAGTCTGGCTTTTATATTCTTCCAGATATTTGGCAACACCGGCATCACCGATATATTTCCCGGGCTTTGTAGAGGCCATCAGGTCAGTCCTACATTTAAAGGGTTATAAAATGTTGGGGCTGAACCTATTGGGCATCGGCTTTCAAGTCAAAGAAAATACGCACCTCATCCCCAACGACCGTGCCAACGGCCCATTGCCCCTGACCAATTCCAAAGGCGGTGCGGCTGACGCTTAACTCGCCTTTTGCATGGGCCTTATTTCCTTGAATTTGCACTGTAAAAGGCAGCTCAACTTCTTTTGTGACCCCGCGCATAGTAAGAAGTGATTTCGCCTTATAGGCCGCAGCGCCAAGAGAAATAATTTCTTTGGTTTCAAAGGTCGCGCTTGGGTGTGTTTTACTATCGAACCATTCCGCGTTTAAAATATTGCTGTCACGCTCGCTATTTTGCGTATCGACACTTTTAATATTTATCAGGATTTTCACCTGACTATTTGCCAAGTCTGTTTCATCAAAGGTGATGGTTGAGGAAAACTCTTTAAACTGGCCTTCAAATTCAGCCCCCACTTGGGTTGCAAAGAAGCCAAGTTTACTTTCTTGGCTGTTCACCGACCAGTCTGCGCCATGGGCCGACATGCTCAAAAATGTGAGGAATAAAACGAGACTTCGTAACATTATGCATCCTCTTTTGAAAAAGGCATCATGCGGCTAAACACATTGTCTTTATTAATAAAATGATGTTTCAAGGCTGCGGCTACATGCAACACGATCACCCCTAAAACAACCCAAGCCATAGTGCCATGAAAAGCCTTGAGGTTTTCAACAGCCGCTTTTGAAGGTTCAATCATATTTGGCAGTGTGAACCAGCCAAAAACAGAAACCGGGAAATTTGCCGCATTACTCATGGCCCAGCCACTGATCGGCATGATCAACATGGCACCATAAAGCGCGATGTGAACCCCATGAGCCCCCAAACGCTCATACCATTTCATCCCTTCGGGCAGATCAGGACTTGGGTTAATGAAACGCCACACCAAACGAAAGACCGCTAAAGCCAACACAATAATACCAATGGATTTATGCAAACCGATCTTGGCAAACAGGTCCGGCCCCACAGGGAGTGTCCCCATATAAAAACCGATCCCATAAAGGGCCACAAAGCCCAAGAAGACCACCCAGTGGAAGCCTTTTGCCAGCCAGCCATAAGACGTATATGTATTTCGAAGTGACATGACGTTTCTCCTTAAGAGTTTACAGCCTATTTAGCGTGGGCTTCAGTTTCGATACGAATGGTGACCTCATCACCCACGGCTGGCACATAAGCACTGACACCAAAGTCAGAGCGCTTAATTGTTGTGCTTGCAGAAAAACCAACGGCGGGGACTTTCATCATGGGGTGTAGGGCGGCTTTATTAAGTGTTGTTAAAAGCACCACTTCTTTTGTCACACCGTGTAGGGTCAAATCCCCGGTGATCTCACCCGTATTTTCACCCGTCACCTTAATGGATTTGCTTTTAAAGCTCAGTGTGGGGAATTTTGCCACATCAAAGAAATCAGCTTTTTTAAGGTGAGCATCCAGTGCCGCCACATCCGTATCAATAGATGCTGCATCAATGGTCACATTGACCGAACTATTTTCAGGCTTGGCTTCATCAAACAAGAGGGTCCCGTCAAAGCCTTGAAACTCACCTTGAAAGTTTGAAAAACCAAGATGATTGATGCGAAACTCAATGGAGCTATGTGATTTATCAAAATGATACTGAACAGGCTCGGCTTTTACTGCAGAAACGCTGAGACCAAGGGCGAAAACGGTGGAAAGAATGATCTTCTTCATGGGGGGATAACCTTTAATGCTGTTGAGTTTGTTTCATGCCTTAAAGATAAGTTTTTCATTTAGTTGATTAAAGAAACGGTTTTGAAAGTAATTGTTTCCAAAAACAGAACAATCACCCCTAAATGAAAAGCATCATTCGTTGACTCTACAAACATAATCAGCCTAAAAGAGGGAGATGGTTCTTCGAAGGCTCGAGTCTAGAAGATTAAAAGGGAACACGGTGCGATGTACCCATCAGGGATCTATACCGTGGCTGCCCCCGCAACTGTAAGCGCAAATGTGCCGTCTATATCCACTGGATCTTTTTAAAGAGACCGGGAAGGAAGACGGGGCGAAAAAGCGCAAGCCAGGATACCTGCCATAGTCAAACCGAATGATTGGACGGGGTGGTCCTTGGTTATTTAGCCAAACAATTCCTATTCCCCTTCGCCAATCTGATGTCTATTATTGATCGAGGGGATCAAGTTTTTATGCGCAAGTTTCTTATTTCATCACTGAGCGCTTTATGCGTACTGGCTGCACCGCAAGCTCATGCTCATTTCCAGCTGATTTACACACCAGAGATCAACCTTAAAAAAGCAGGTGATGTGCCGCTTAAATTGATCTTTTGGCACCCGATGGAAAATGGTCATGTGATGGATATGGGCCAGCCCGAAGAGTTTTATTCTGTTTTTAAAGGCAAGAAAACAGACCTTAGCCCAAGCCTTGCCCCCTCTCCCTTTAAAGGGGTTTCAAATGAGGCAAACGCTTTTGATGCAACTGTAAAACTTAAGCGCAATGGGGATTATAAACTGGTATTGGTGCCGAGCCCCTACCTTGAAAAAAGCGAAGATATTTATATCCAGCAAATCACCAAAGTGATGATCAATAAAGGCGGCGTGCCAACCGATTGGGCCGCGCCTGTTGGGCTTAAAACTGAAATCATTCCCTTGAGCAAGCCATATGGGGCCATTGCGGGCTCGACCTTTTCCGGCATTGTTTTAAAAGACGGTCAACCTGCGGCCAATATTGAGATTGAAATTGAACATATAACGGCTGAGCCGGACCTAAGCACCAATCAGCCCAGCTCACAGAAAAGTGCAAGCCACCCCGGTGGTGCCATTGTAGTGATGAGCGATAAAAACGCTCAGTTCAGCTTTGGCCTTCCCAAAGCGGGCTATTGGGGCTTTGCTGCCCTTGGTAGTGGGCCTGATACGCAATTTCAGGGTAAAGAGCTCTCCCAAGATGCGGTTTTATGGATCAAAGCCCATGAGTTGGAGCAATAAGCCATGCATATTGTAGATGGTGCCCTTTCCAACGATGTTGTTATTGCCGGTGGTGTTCTCGCCGTTGCGGGCATGGCCATTGGCCTTAAAAAAATGGATATGGAGAAAATCCCCGCCGCAGGGGTTATGGCTGCAACCTTCTTTGTGGCCTCTCTCATCCATGTGCCATTAGGGCCAAGCTCGGTCCATCTCATCATGAATGGGTTGGCTGGTATTATCTTAGGCTGGACGGCATTTCCCGCGCTCTTTGTCGGGCTGCTTTTACAGGCCATTTTCTTTGGTTATGGCGGGGTAACCGTGCTCGGTATCAACACCGTTGCCATTGCGCTGCCCGCTGTTTTAATGCATTTCATCTGTAAAAATGGCATTCACAGCCCGACCAAAAAGATCGCCATGTTCTGGGGTGGTTTAGCTGGGGCAGGCTCCATTGCGCTCACGGCTGTCCTTGTGACCCTTGCCTTGGCAATAACGGGGGAAGCCTTTATTCCCGCAGCCAAGCTAATTATTTTAGCCCACCTGCCTGTCATGGCGATTGAGGGTTTCTTATGTGCTTGCGCGGTTGCCTTGATCCACCGCGTAAAACCAGAATTATTTGATACGTTTGCCCCTACCCCTAAGGAAGTCAGCCATGCCTAAGCTGCTGTTTATATTGGCCCTACTTTGCTTTACCCAGCCCGCTTTTGCCCATAAGATTGTGGCTTCAGCCTGGACAGATGGCGCAGATATTGAAGGTGAGATTGGCCTTTCCAATGGGGAAATGGCAAAAACAGGCACTGTGGTTGAAGTTTTCAATGATCAAGGTGCGCTCATTGGTCAAACGCAAGTCAATGAAGATGGGCTTTTTCGCTTCACCCCTACACAAGCCATCACCCATCGTTTTCAAGCAAACCTTGGTGCGGGCCATATGGCCTTTGTGATTGTAACAACGGATGAATTACCCGATGGGGTCAAGCAAAACACCCCTGCACCAAACGGGCAAAAAGCAATTGAGAAAACAGCATCTTCAATAGCAAACACAGCCAATATTGAACAGCTCATTGCCAAAGCGGTGCGCCGTGAGGTTCAGCCTCTTCGAAAAGAAATCGCCTCTTATAAAGAAAAGAATGACCTGCAAACGATTTTAGGTGGGATTGGCTATATCCTTGGCCTTACTGGCATCGGTTTTTATATGGCTGCCCGGCGCAAAGGTGATAAATAACATGTCGCCAACCACCACGCGCGACATCCATTTAACAACCAATGGATCATGGCTATTGCGCCTTGACCCGCGCGCGCGTGTTGTCGCTGCCTGTCTCTTTGCCTGCACAGTTGTCTCACTTGAAGGTTTTTTGGCCTTAAGCTCAGCACTGGGCTGTGCGCTCTTTCTATTAATCTCTGCCAAACTCCCTGCGAAAGAGACTTTGAAAAAAGTCATGGCGATGGATGGGTTTATTATTTTCCTCCTTTTCATGCTGCCTTTTACCACACCGGGTGAAACATGGTTTTTGCTTGGTCCTTTCACCGCCACATGGGAAGGGCTTTATAAAGCCTTGGAAATCACCTTAAAAGCCAACGCGGTTGTCATGACCTTGCTTGCCTTGGTCGGCACCATTGATGCCATTGCCTTAGGCCATGCGCTTAACCGTTTGCGTGTACCAGAAAACCTTGTTCATCTCATGCTTTTTAGCGTGCGTTATATTGATGTGTTAAAACAAGAATATTTCCGCCTGCGCATAGCCATGAAAGCACGGTGTTTTAAGGCAGGAAATAACTTACATACCTATCGCTCTATCGGCTATCTCCTTGGTATGTTGCTGGTGAGAAGCCTTGAGAGGTCTGAGCGCATTTTAGAAGCGATGAAATGTCGTGGCTTTCAGGGGAAGTTTTATCTTTTGGATGAATTTCATTTTCAAAAACGCGATCGTATTTTCAGCCTTGTTGCTTTTCTCTTTTTAACCGCATTAATCGGGTTGGATTTTCACTATGGATAAATTGATCGACCTGCAAAACATCCATTTCACCTACCCCAACCGTCATAGCGTGTTAAAAGGAGTCGATTTTTCCCTCAGCACAAATGAGCGCATTGTGATTAACGGCCCCAATGGTGCGGGCAAAAGTACGCTTTTTCACCTTATCGTCGGGCTTAATAAACCCACCTCAGGTCAAGTCATGGTTTTTGGCAAAGAGCGCAAGGTTGAGGCTGATTTTAAAGATGTGCGCCGTCGCATTGGCCTTGTCTTTCAAGACCCCGATGATCAGCTTTTTTGCCCAACGGTGGCTGAAGATATTGCCTTTGGTGTTTTAAATCTGGGCAAACCTATTGATGAGGCCATGGCGATTGTGGAGACCACCTTGCAAAATTTGCATTTAGGACATTTGCGTGATCGCGCCACCCACAATCTATCAGGTGGAGAAAAGCGCCTTGTTAGCCTTGCGTGCGTTTTAGCAATGGAGCCGGAAGTCCTTTTGCTGGATGAACCCACCAATGCCCTTGATGAGGACACCCAAACCCGCCTGATTGAGATTCTCAACGCGCTCCCTCAAGCCATGGTTATCATATCGCATGATCAACATTTCAGGCACCAAATCACAACAAATCGTCTAAATCTTGAAGATGGCAAGCTGATTACGCCTAAACCCAAGTGTAAACACGCAAAATAGACATTGCATCGTATGTTTTTGTTAACCATTATCCGATAGTGTAAGAAACATGTGATATAATGCTGTTCAAACCATTGATTTTTCCGTGATTTTTCCTTAATCTGGGCATCAACTATTTGAACTATAACGAAACTGCGGTTTTATCGTGTCTGAAGAAAAACAAAAAGATTACGAAAAGGTCGAATTGACCAGTGCCATGACTGAATTGTCGTCGCTTAATCCTGCTGAGGGAAAAGCCGCGATGATGTCACAGGTAGATCGTGCCGCGTTACGCGTTTTAAAAACCTTGCGTGAAGGCGATCCGGACACGCTGCAAAAAGGTACACATTTAAGCCAGATCAAGTTCGTTATGGAAATCATGGAACAATGTAAAGAGTTCCGTGATGGGCAGTTCACGCGTCTTGTGCGCCAACATGCCGAAGACATCATGAGCGGCCTTGAAAACCTGCCTAAACGTTCCAAAGAATTAAAAGAAGAAAAGAAACGCAAAGCAGAAGAAGCCAAAGAAGCCGCCTCTCAAGCAAAATCAGAAGATCGCGCCCGTAAAATTGCCTCTGGTGGGGATGGTTCGCCCATTGATGAGGAAGAAGAAGAAATCGAAGAAAAAGAGCCTGAGTTCCAGTATGAACTGGCAGAAAAGCTCTGTATCCAAAGTGTCGTGCGCCATTATGACTCAAAGCTTGATGTGCTGCGCAGTGTTCAGCTTTATGGGCGTCATTCCACAGTGGATGTGGGTATTCCCCCACACTTCCTTTACACCATTGAATTCTCTGTTCTGATTGAAGATGCCATTCGTGCGCTCATCATGGGCAGCCGTGATATCATGACGCGCCGTGTTTATAACGACACGGACCCTGATGCCGATGAAGAAGCCATTCGTAAAGTGCTGCGTGATAAAACACGTCCTTTACTTGATGTGGTCGAGTCTGGTTTTGGCGGTTGGGGAACTTCCCAGATTGAGGCGGAAAAACGCGCCAAACAGGGTGATGAGCCGAAGAAGAAAGTGAAGAAAGAGAAAAAAGGCGGCGGCCTGTTCTCTAAACTTCTGGGTAAAGAGAAAAAAGAAGCTGCGCCGAAGAAAGCCAAAAAGGCTGAACGCGAAGCTTGGGAAGATGTTATGGATATTTTCCAAGTCTCCCAAGACAAGGGCGAGATTTTCTTCCCCAAAACCTTTAATTTCTCCATCCTGAAATATCTATCCGGTATGCGCGAAAAAGCCTTCCAAGGTGAAGTCGATCGTATCATCCAAATTGCAGAACAAGCCCAAGGGGGCTCTACTGCCAAAGGCGCCGTTGCCCGTGCCTTGGAACAAAGCTTTAAGAACAATGATCAAAACTTCTTTGAGCTTTTGATCCTGAACCTGCTTTATACCAAAAACTCCATTGGTCTGGATGAAGTCCAAACCGCCTGTATGGGCCAAAAACTCGATGCCAGCCGACTGCCGCTCTCCGTGCCGGAACTGGGGCGTCGTCCGGTGACTTATGCAGAACAGATTATCAAGCTGTTAAAACAACCTGCTGAACCACGGGTTTTGAAAAACTGTCTTGAATTTTTCTTTGAATCCATTCTCGTGCTGCACTTGATCAAGTTTGAGAAAGAATTCAAAAACGCGCAAACTCATCTGGAAACGGAAAAAGAAAATCTTTCTAAACCGCTTCAAGGGGTGGCAGATGGTGTTCTTGGTTTGATTGACCGTGTCCTCTTTGCGCGCCAACAAGCGCGTGAAACAGGTGAAGACACCTCCATGCATACCAAAGATACAATTCATCATACCATTGGCAAATTCATGGATGCCTATGAAAATATGTATGAGAAAATGAAAAAATAGAAAAGGCTGTGTAAGTTGGCAGATAAAGTCACAGCATGTATCCTCATCATCGGCAATGAAGTCCTTAGTGGACGCACGCAAGATGCCAACCTTAATTTCCTTGCAGGAGAGCTAAACACACTTGGCATTCAAGTCGGTGAAGCGCGCGTTATCCCCGATGTTGAACAGACCATTATTGAGACGCTCAATTATGCCCGAGACACCTATGATTATGTCTTCACAACAGGCGGCATCGGCCCCACTCATGACGATATAACTTCTGCCTGTGTGGCCAAGGCCATGGGCTATGACTTTGCCCATCATCCAGACGCCGTTAAAATGCTGCAAAGCCACTATAAACCTGAAGACTTAAATGAGGCCCGCCTGCGCATGGCGCAAACACCTGTGGGCGCAAGTCTGATTGAAAACCCCATCAGCAAAGCCCCGGGCTATCAGATTGAAAATGTCTTCGTCCTTGCTGGTGTACCGCGCATTGCACGGGCTATGTTTGATAATTTAAAAAGCCGACTGGTTGGGGGTGCCCCCGTTCTTTCCACCACGGTTTCGAGCGATCTTGGTGAAGGTGTCATTGCACAGCCATTGGGTGACATTCAAACACTCTATCCTGATATTGATATCGGCAGTTATCCCTATTTCAAAGACGGGCAACTTGGCGTCAGCCTTGTTCTGCGCTCAACAAAGCCTGAACAAAATGAAGAATGTGCAGGTGCAATTAAAGAAATGATTGAATCTCTGGATGGAAACATTATCTTTTCCTTATGAAAAGAGAGTTCAACAAACTTCATTGGACGGCGCGCAAAACCCTAATTTTCCTCTTCCAACATTTGGTCGCAGGAGTTTTAGGCGGTTTTTTCTTTGGAGCCTTACTGCTTTATTTTGATGTCAGCAAACTCTGGACCATGATCTCATCGTCTCAAGATGGTTGGCTGGTTGTGGTCATGCTCTTTACCGGTCTTGCCATTACCTTTGGCAGTATTGGCATGGGCTGGGGCATCTTCAGTCTCGCCCAAGAACGCGACGAGCCGCCCAGCAACCACACCTATTATTAGCGTTTCAACACCGTCTGGCTTAATGGCAAACGGTCTTGCCAGCCAAAACGCACCAATTCAGGCACATCATGTTCTTCTTCGGGATAGCCGATACATAAATAGGCTACTAAATCCCAGCTTTCTTCTTTAATATCCAGAATATCCTTGATGGCTTCAGGCTCGATAATTGAGACCCAGCCAATCCCAACCCCTTGGGCGCGTGCTGAGAGCCAAAGTGTTTGAATGCTGGAGACAACCGAATATTTCAATGTTTCCGGCATGGTCTTTTGGCCCAGACCTTGGCCCACATCGGTGGCACTATCACAAAAAACAGCCACTTGCGCAGGCGCACGATCCAGACCGGAAAGTTTCAAGGACGCATAGGTCTGTGCCTTTTCACCATCATAATCCTGCATTGCCTCTTTATTACAGGCTTCAAAATTATCGCGAATGGCTTTTTTACAAGCCTGATCTTCAACAATTACAAAACGCCACGGCTGGCTGTTACCCACAGAAGGTGCCAGTGTTGCTGTTTCTAAAAATTCTTCTAACAGGCCATCAGGGAGCGGATCGGTTTTAAAGTGGCGCACATCGCGACGCCATTTAAAAAGTTCATCCAGTTGTTTTTGAAAGTCACTGTCAAAGACGGGTGGTGTCGGCATAAAAAAAGTCCCTGTATTTTTGACAGGGACTTTAATGCCTTCTTCACAAAATAAAAAGAGGCTTTATGCGTCTTTAGAGCTATCAATTGAACATGTCTTGATACCAAATGGCAGATAAGCCGGACACCAGCCAATTAATGCCGTGCCCAATGGCACAAGACCGATCCAGCCCCATGGTGTTTGTGGGCCGACAAATACAAGCGCGATCAACACAAGACCCGCAACAATTCGTAATTTACGGTCAATACCGCCGACATTCTTTTGCATAATCTATCCTTTACAGAGCTTTTAGAGCGATGCATGAATATAAGTGGTTTCTAACATAAATTCAAGCTGTAGTGGATCGACAATAGTCGTACATATCCTCAGCACTTAACGGCTTGCTGTAATAAAAGCCTTGGATCAGGTCGCATTTTTGCTCAATGATAAATTTCTGCTGCTCAATGGTTTCAACACCTTCGGCCACCACTTTAATACCCAACTTATGGGCCATCACGATAATGGCTTCTACAAGAGCTGCATCACCTTCATTTTCATGGACATCCATGATGAAAGATCGATCAACTTTCAGCACATCAAAAGAAAAACGCTTTAGGTAGTTTAAGGATGAATAGCCAGTACCAAAATCATCCAGATAAATCTTGATCCCTAATTTACGAATTTCATCTAACAAAACCGCTGTCCCCTGTGGGTCTTGCATAACAAGCGTCTCTGTAATCTCTAAAGAAAGTTGACCGGCTTCAACGCCATGTTTCGTCATCATCGTTTGCAAGTCTTGAACAAGGTTTTCGTTGCGCAATTGATGGGGGGATAAATTAACCGCGACACGCACAGCTTTCATCTCTGGTACTTTTTTCCATTGATGTATTTGCTTACAGACTTCTTCTAAGACCTGCGTGCCGATTTCATCAATCAGCCCGGTTTCTTCAGCCGCAGAGATAAAATACCCCGGTGCTGTGAGCCCCTTTTGGGGATGGTTCCAGCGCACCAAGGCTTCACAAGATGTTACTTGCCCCGTTGTAACTTCAATAACAGGCTGATAATGAACGCAGAACTCTTTGTGCTCAATTGCTTGACGCAAGTCACGCTCCAAAATCATTTGTTCGTGTGCTTTGGCATTCATTTCTGGCGTGAAGAAACGGAAACTGTTACGTCCGGCTTCTTTGGCCTGATACATGGCGGTATCGGCATTTCTCATCAAGGCTTCAAGCTCAACCCCATCATCGGGGTACACGGTAATCCCCACACTGGCAGAGAGAAAAATATCATGTCCCTCAATGGAAAAGGTCTGGGAAAGTTCATGTAAAACTTTCATAGATACTTTTTCAATATCATAGGTATGTTTGATATCAGGAATGATAACCGTAAATTCATCCCCGCCCAATCGCGAGACCGTATCTGTTTCACGCACGCAGCCTAAAAGCCGCTGTGCCGTTTCTTGAAGCAAAGCATCCCCAATGTTATGGCCCAAAGTATCATTTACTGATTTAAAACGATCCAAATCCAAAAACATCAAGGCAACCTGCGTGCCGTTGCGTTTTGCACGCACCATGGACCGACTGAGGCGGTCCAAAAACAGGTTTCTATTGGGCAGATTGGTCAGCGCATCAAAGTTTGCTTGATGGCGGATCAGTTCTTCAGCTTTTTTACGTTTTGTAATATCGCTAAAGACGGCAACATACTGGGTGATCTTGCCTGTTTCATCATGAACTGCCGAAATGGATAACCACTCTGCATAAAGATCACCATTTTTGCGGCGATTCCAAATCTCACCCTGCCAGCGCCCTTTTTCGCAAAGCTGCATCCACATGTTGTGGTAAAATTCTTTATCTTGGCGACCGGAACTCAAAAAACCCGGATCTTTGCCAATCACTTCTTCTTCGCTATAACCTGTCACCCGCGTAAATGAAGGGTTTACCGCCTGAATACCATTTTGCAAATCGGTCACGATAATTGCTTCTGAAGTTGTCTCAAAAACAGTTTGGGCCAGACGTAACTCATTTTCATAGAGTTTACGCTCTGTAATATCCACAACCGCCCCAACAATACCACTTTCACCCTCAGCATTGCGATAGCGTGCCTTATGAGACAGAATATGATGTTCCCCATCAGAGCGCTGCACGGCAAGCTCGGTCAAAAGCTCACCACCTTCATCCATTAAAGTCGCATCATGTTGTTGCAGTTTTTCACTGATTTCTGCGGGGTAAAGACCATCAATTTTTTGCCCAACAATTTCATAGATTGGTTGTTCAATAAAATCTGCCATCGCCTTATTACAGCCAAGGATTTTTTGATCAGTACCCTTGTAATAGATCGGCGTTGGCACCGCATCAATGATGGTTTGTAAAAACTGTGCTTGATCTTGCAAAGCCTGATGGCTCTTGGCAATTTTTCTTTCAAGATCACCCACATGCAAAGCGCGGATAACGCTTTGGTCCAGTTTTAATAAAAATTCAACACCACTGTTTTTTAAGATGAAATCCTGTGCGCCGGCTTGCATGGAATCAATAATAACCTGACGGTCATCTGCACCTGTTAACATAATAACCGCGACCGGATCATCATCTTGGCGCAGGGCTTTCAACATCTCAAGCCCGGTCATGCCCGGTTCCATATAATGGTCCAGAATAATCAGATCAACTTCATGTTCACTTAAAAGGTCTAGCGCTTCTTCTGCATTTTTGGCTCTCAACAACCCATAGCCTTTTTTCTCTAAAAAGCCGCTTACGACTTTTAAGATAATCGGATCATCATCAACGATCAGGATATGGGTTTGTTCAACTTCTTTGGTCATTGCGAGGAAAAATTCCGAGCCGATGTTTTTTTAGATGGTTTTAGTTTCATTAGTTTTACCCTAAAAACACCTTACAGGCTAAGCTTTTGTCCTGCCCCTTACGTATTACCACATACACACAAAGATAAGAAAAATAACACTTGAAAGCGTAGGTCTGCTTGCCCACAATCGCGTTTAAATGAAACTGTTCTTTTAAGGAGATCACCGATGCCTTTTCAGCTTATCCTTCCATGGCTTGTTATGCTTCCCATGATTTACGGCAGCACTTTGATCGGTGTTCCCATGTTCTTGGCGATTTTCCTTGCCGCACTTGGCCTCTCTGCCATGCATGCCTGTGATATGTTGTGCAGCAAATCCGATAAAACCGATAGCACGGCTTAAGCCAGACTTTCTGCGCGCTTGGACAGTTTGATGAGAATTCTGTCCAAGGCTGCATATTCTTCTGTGTTTAAAGCGCCGCTGACATCATCTTCAAAATCCAGCGCAAGCTTGCCCAGACGTTCAAAGACAATGCGTCCCTCAGCTGTCAGCTTTAATAAATTGCGCCGACGATCAACCGTATCGCCCTCGCGCTGAATCCAGCCTTTTTTCTCAAGCCTTGCCACTGCGCGCGAGACCTGCACCTTATCAAGGTGGGAATGCGCGCCAATTTCATGGCCGCTTTGAGGTTCAATATGGCCTAAATTCGCCATAACCCGCCATTCCCCAATAGTCATGTCATATTCTTTGGAATAACGTTTGGCAAAGCCTTGGCTCATCAAATGGGCGATCACAGCCATACGATAAGGAAGATACTGATCAAGGATTAAGTCCCGTTGGCCTTCATCGTCTTCGTCACGCAACAGCATTGCCAATCCCCTTTAATAACCTGTTATATACGTGCCTCTTTATAACGCCTTGGGAGTCTTTTTTGCAAGTTTTTGGCATTTTTTACTTGATATAGTTTCAAATGAAATTATTATCAAAAGAAACTAATTTCACTCTGCTGTAGTTAAAGGAAAGCAAACACCATGAAGCTTGCAACGTTAAAAGATGGATCACGCGATGGCACCCTCGTTGTTGTCTCTAAAGACTTAACAAAGTGCATCACAGCCAGCGATATTGCCCCAACCTTGCAAGCCGCCATTGATGAGTGGAAAGACAAAGCCCCTAAACTACAAGCCCTTTCAGACCAGCTTAATGCGGGTAATGTGGCCCAAGCAGAAGATTTTGATCAAACAAACTGCATGGCCCCATTGCCGCGCAGCTACCAATGGGCTGATGGCTCAGCTTATGTCAACCATGTAGAGTTAGTCAGAAAAGCACGCGGGGCGGAGTTGCCCGATAGCTTCTGGACGGACCCGTTGATGTATCAAGGTGGCTCTGATGATTTTATTGGTGCGCGTGATGATATTGCGCTAGCTTCTGACGAATGGGGTGTGGATTTTGAGGCAGAGATCGCCGTGATTACCGATGATGTACCCATGTCTTCAACGCCTGAGGATTGTAAGGACCATATCAAACTGTTGATGCTGGTTAATGACTGCTCCCTTCGTGGCCTCATCCCCGGTGAGCTGGCAAAAGGCTTTGGCTTTTTCCAATCCAAACCCACTTCGGCCTTCTCCCCTGTCTGCGTCACACCAGATGAATTAGGCGATGCTTGGGATGGTGAAAAGCTTTCCCTGCCACTTCTTTCCACCCTTAACGGTGAGACCTTTGGTAAGCCCGAAGCTGGCGTTGATATGACCTTCACTTTCCCCAAACTGGTGTCTCATATCTGTAAGACCCGCAATGTCGGGGCTGGTACAGTCATTGGTTCAGGTACCGTTTCTAACAAAATGAACGGTGGGCCGGGTAAACCTGTTGCTGAAGGCGGTGTAGGTTATTCCTGTATTGCAGAAATCCGCATGATTGAGACCATTGAAGATGGCGCACCTAAAACACCCTTCATGAAGTTTGGCGATACCATCAAAATCGAGATGCTTGATAAAAGCGGTCAATCCATTTTTGGCACTATTGATCAGAGCGTGGTGAAAAACTAATGAAGCTTTATGATTACTGGCGCTCGTCTGCCGCATATCGTGTGCGCATTGCCCTTAACCTTAACGGGCAAGCCTATGAACATATCTGCGTCCATCTCGTCAAAGACGGGGGCCAGCAACATTCAGCTGATTATAAAGCAAAGAATCCCCAAGGTTTTATCCCTGCCCTTGAGCTTGAGGACGGCACCATCTTGAGCCAATCCATGGCGATCCTTGAATATCTGGATGAAACAACGCCAGAACCTGCATTCTTGCCCGCCTCCCCAAAAGAGCGTGCCATTGTGCGCTCGCTTGCCCAGATTATCACCAGTGATATCCATCCGGTAAATAACCTGCGCATCCTGCAATATCTAGCAGGTGAGCTTGGCGTGGAAGATGAGCCGAAAATGACTTGGTATCGCCATTGGATCACCAAAGGTTTTGACGCCTTAGAGGCCCGCCTTGGTGATGATACTTTCTGTTTTGGTGACACCCCAACCTTGGCGGATATCTGCCTTGTCCCCCAAGTCTATAATGCGCACCGTTTCAAAGTGGATATGACACCCTATCCGAAAATTGCCCGCATTAATGAGACCTGCCTTAAGCTCGAAGCCTTTCAAAAGGCCGTACCTGAAAATCAACCAGACGCCGTTTAGCCCTTTGTTGCAAACAAGGGTTTTACATCGCCACTTGGCATGCGAGCGCGGTTTTCTTCAACTTCGCGCAAAGGGACCGCTGGTTTCATTGTATTGAGAGAACGCACAGCTAAATCCTGATACTCTTTGGTGCCAGCACGTTTCCAGGCAAATTCCTCATCTGAAACCTCGCGCATCACCTTGGCAGGCACACCGCCAATGAGGGAACGTTTTTCAAATTTCAGCCCTGCGCGCACAAACGCCGAGGCCGCCACAATACATTCTGGGCCAATCTCAGCGCCATCCATGATGACGGCGTTCATGCCCACAAGGGCATCTTCGCCAATGACGCAGCCATGTAAAACAGCGCCGTGCCCGATATGACCGTTTTTCTTCACCACCGTATCGGTACCGGGAAAACCATGCATCACGCAGGTGTCTTGAATGTTTGAACCTTCTTCCAAAATCAAGCGACCAAAATCACCGCGCAGGCAACAAGCAGGCCCCACATAAACACCTGTGCCCACAATCACATCCCCTATCAAAATTGCATCTGGATGAACAAAAGCGGTTTCATCAATCACAGGCACGATACCGTCAATTTCATACACTTTAGGGGACATAGGCATAATGAATTTCCTTGAAATAAAAAAGCGAGCCCCTGATTTATGCAGGAGCCCGCTTTAGATGAGAAGTAAAGAATTGTTAACGACGGCTTTGCATGACGCGGAAACGACCCGAGACAAAATTCCCGTCTGTCAGGGCCGCATTGGCTGCTGGATTTGCCCCTGTGGCATGAAAGTCAGAAAATGCTGCTGACTGGTTGACAAACACGCCACCCGTTAAGTTGATGGACAGGTTCACCCCTGCCTCAAGGGCGGCCTCTTCAACAGCTTCGATCATCTCTTCGTTTTTAGAATAAAGCCCTAAAGTGATCGCGCCATTTTCACAAATGGTCGTTTTCATTTTCTCAATACTGTCTTGCGTACTATCAGTAGCAATCACAAAAACGATTGGCCCAAACAGTTCTTCAGAATATTTTTCAATATCTGCGCCATCGATTTTCACGATAACAGGGGTGTGGCACTGGATACCTTTAAACATGGGGTGATCAATCTGCGTGGTATCAAGCACCACATCACCCAGTTTCTTGGCTTCCTCTATGCGGTCCAAAATACCTTTATTCTGGATGGAGCCGAGCACTTCGACCGCGCGCTCTGGCACAGACAGGAATTTTTCAACGCCCGTGGCAATGGCTTTTGCCACATCGTCAAAGCTCATGTTCTCACCGTTTACATCAATGCCATCGCGCGGGATGAAAACATTTTGCGGTGTTGTACACATCTGACCGGAATAAAGGCTGAAGGTGAAAGACAGGTTGCGTGAAATGCCTTTAACATCATCAAAGTCATCAATGATGATGGCATTCACACCAGCTTTTTCGGTATAGACCTGTGCTTGCTTACAGTTATCTTCCAACCAATTCCCAAATTCGCTAGAACCTGTGAAATCAACAATTTTTGTATCTGCGTGGGTGGCAAATTCTTTGGTAATGGGGGCCTCCAGCGTATCAACTGCCAAACAAACAAGGTTTGGATCAAGGCCTGCCTCAACAAGAACTTCACGCACCACACGCACCGTAATCGCCAATGGCAATACAGCGCGCGGATGTGGTTTTACAATTACCGCATTACCTGTAATGAGTGAGGCAAAGAGGCCGGGATAGCCATTCCATGTGGGGAAGGTTGCACAACCAACCATCAAGGAAACACCACGGCCTACAGCAGTATATTTCTTGGTCATTTCCAGCGGGTCGTTTTTGCCTTGCGCCTTTACCCAAGCAGCAGTTTTTGGGTGGCGCATCTGTTCTTCATAGCCATAAGCAACCGCTTCAAGACCACGGTCTTGGGCATGGGCACCACCGGCCTGAAACGCCATCATGAAGGCTTGACCTGTTGTATGCATCACAGAAAAAGCAAGCTCAAAGCTTTTCGCATTTAAACGCTCAAGAATTTCCATACAAACGCCTGCACGCCCTTGTCGGCCGATTTTGCGCCAAGCTGGCATCGCTGCTTTTGCCGCAGCCATCATCGCTTCCACATCGGGGGCTGGGTATTGAACGTTCAGCTCAACCCCAAACGGGCCTTCTTCTACACCAAGCGTGCCACCACTTGTGGGCTGGTCAATTTCAAAGGTTTTGCCCAGATGGGATTGAAACGCTTTAATGCCATCATCTTGAGCCGTCTCACCATAAACGCGTGGGCTTGGCATTTCTTTATAGCCAGACCAATATCCACGTGAATGAGACGCTTCACAGGCTTGATCCAGTTTTTCGCGATGACGTTCAAACAGCTCGAGGCTCATAGTTTTAATTCCCTATTTTTCTATTCATAACCTGTCTTTTAAAAATACAGGCGCTTCTTGTTTCAGTTGATTTTCTTTACAGAAGGTCCAGCCACTCTTTAACCCAATCGATGGCTTCTTCATCGGGTAAGGGCTGTGTACAGGCATCTACTTCAAGGCGAACACCAACACGTTTTGCCCCGCAAGCTGTGAAAACCGCATCCATATCTTTACCAGCCTGACAGAAGGTATCTGAATAGGTCTGATCCCCCAGTGCAATCACACCATATTTCACGGCCGATAAATCTGGCGTGTCTTCTTTCATGGCATCATGAAGGGGGATGATATTATCGGGTAATTCACCAAGGCCGTGGGTGGAGCAACTGATGATAATTGCCTCATGACCGTCCAGCACTTCAAGGCCGTCATCGAAGTCTTCGATAATTTCCACGTCATGCTCGAGACGGGAGAGCTCATCGTTTAACGCTTCGGCTACCATCTGTGCGTTACCCGATTCTGTACCTACGAATATGGCGATGCTTGTCATGACTTACACTCGTTCTTCTTGTTTAACCCTGTGCAATCCCTAGAAAAATATGAACTGATTCATATTTAAAAAGGACCTTACGTATTTCTTTTAACATTAATGTTTGAATGTCTCTAATTTTTTTGATACTAAATTTATAGAAAGTTGTCTAGTTTTGTATCATATTTTATTTTATGCTATAAAAAAGCAACGCAAATGAACAACACAGCCTTTGCCATGGGAGAGGATATAATGTCTAAGAACGAAGATGCACTTTTGCAACGCATCGCAAACAACGAAAAACTGACAGCTAAAGACGAGCTTACAGCAGGATATAAGGGTGAATTACGCCGCCTGATGGTCACTTTCGTTGACTCTGAATTGGCAGGTGCCGCTGGCTTTGTAGATATTATCAATAAAGCTCCGGGCATGCGCGAACGTTGCACAGCCTCGCGAATCGTTTCAGAAAAATTCGATCACGCCCAACAGGTTCTTGAGCTTCTTGAAGATTTTGGTGTGAATACGGACCTTTATGTTCAATCTCACCCTTGGGATGCCCGCTTGTCGCGCACCATTAATCTGGGCAACCGCCACATTGGCGGGGATAAACGCCTGAACGTTTTGCACTACCCCTATGAAGGCTGGCTCGATTCAGTTGTCATGAACATGTTGATGGGCTTGGCATCCAGCATCCAGCTTGAAGAAATTTCCCATTGTTCATACGCCCCGCTTGCCTCTGCCATGGGACAGATTGCCGCACGCGAAGCAGAACATGCTGAACTGGGTCGCAATGGCTTGGCAAAAGCATTGGAAAACGGCTACAGCCTTGAAGCGGCCCAAGCCAGCGTCGATTACTGGTACGCACGCGTTGCCGCCACATTTGGCAAAAGCGATTCGCAACATTTTGAACAAGGTAAAGCTTATGGTTTGCGCAAAACACCTAATGCGGATCTCATGGCAAAATGGGAAAGCCGCATTGCTGAACAGCTTGCCCGAATCGGCCTTGAAGCCCGCAGCTAAGTAAATTTATCAATTTCATACGATACTAAGAGTTTTTTGTATCATATTGATTTTAACAGGAGCCAACAGTGGCTGATCGCCTCCCCCCCTATCTGGATGGCCTTGAGGATATCCTGACATCGCTTGATGACAGTTTTGTCTTAAGCATTCAGATCAACCGTCCCAAGGCCCGCAATGCCTTGCGCACAAACCTGCTTAAAGAGTTGGCAGACACCTTAGATAAAGCAACACACGACGACATGGTGCGCGCGGTTGTTTTAACAGGTGGGGCCAAGGTCTTTGCCGCAGGGGCTGACATTACGGAAATGGCGGATAAAACCCCTGTGGATGTGATGAATGATCCGCGCAGTGGCTATTGGATGGCTATTCGCAATTTCCCCAAACCCATGATCGGGGCCGTTAATGGTTTCTGCCTGGGTGGGGGCAATGAGCTTGCCATGCATTGTGATGTGTTACTTGCAGGCACGAACGCGCAATTTGGTCAGCCAGAAATTAATCTTGGCATTATCCCCGGTGCAGGTGGCACACAGCGCTTAACCCAGATGATTGGCAAGTCAAAAGCCATGCGCATGGTCTTATCCGGTCAGTTTATGTCCGCCCATGAGGCTGAAAAAGCTGGCCTCGTCGCTGAAGTCTGTGAGCCGGAACTGACCATTGATAAAGCCATGGCCCTTGCTAAAACCATTGCAACAAAGCCCCCGGTGGCGGCGCGACTTGCAAAAGAATCCGTACTAAAAGCATCAGATGCCATGTTGGCACAAGGCATTGCCTTTGAGCGTCGCTCCTTTGCGACCCTGTTTGCGACACAAGATAAAGCAGAAGGCGTCAGCGCCTTTATGGAAAAAAGAAAACCTACTTTTAAGGGACAATAAGACCAATGAGTTTGGAAACCATTTTATTTGAGAAAAAAGACGGCTACGCAAAAATTACGCTTAACCGCCCCGATGTTCTCAACAGCTTTAATGAAGTCATGCATGTTGAATTACGCGACGCCTTAAAAGACTGTCAAAAAGACGATGGCGTGCGCGCTATTTTGCTAACCGCTGCTGGGCGTGGCTTTTGTGCAGGGCAAGACCTTGGCGATCGCGCTGTTCAAGGTGATGAAGGTCCTCGCGATCTTTCCCAGACTATTGATAAATTCTATAACCCGCTATTGCGCCTGATCAAATCTATTGAAAAACCAATCGTTTGCGCGGTGAATGGTGTGGCTGCTGGTGCAGGTGCCAATATCGCACTGGCCTGTGACATTGTTTATGCCGCGCAATCTGCAAGCTTTATCCAAGCCTTTTGCAAAATCGGTCTTGTGCCTGATAGTGGCGGCACATGGACATTGCCAAACCTTGTGGGTGTCGCGCGCGCGAAAGCCTTGACATTGCTCGGTGATAAAATCTCGGCTGAACAGGCTGAAGAATGGGGCATGATCTGGAAATGTGTCGATAACGATGCCTTGGTTGAAACCACTGAAGAGCTGGCAGCCAAGCTAGCCCAACAGCCTACTTTAGGCCTTGGTCTGATCAAACGCGCCATTAATGAAGCGCCAACCAATACATTTGATGAGCAACTTGATATGGAACGTGACTTGCAAAAGCTTGCTGGTTTCAGCGATGATTACAAAGAAGGTGTTTCTGCCTTCTTGGAAAAACGTAAACCAAACTTCACAGGTAAATAAATGTCGGCTCTTTCATCCTCAGATACCATTGCCGTTATTGGCGCAGGCACCATGGGCGCAGGTATTGCCCAAGTCGCCGCCAAGGCCGGACACCCCGTTTTGCTTTTTGATGCCATGATGGGGGCTGCCCAAGTTGGTAAAGATAAAACCGCCAAGGGCCTTGCCCGTCTTGTTGAGAAAGGCAAGATGAGCCAAAGTGATGTGGACAGCCTGCTTGAGCGCATCCAAGTTGTTGATACTCTTGAAGCTCTCGCGCCTGCCAAATTGGTGATCGAGGCCATCATTGAGAATATCGAGATCAAACAGGATGTGTTTGGCAAGCTGGAAGAGATCTGTGGTGAAGATACCATTATGGCTTCTAATACGTCGTCCATCTCATTAACCGCGATTGGATCGAAACTGAAACGTTCCAGTCACTTAGCAGGCATGCACTTCTTCAACCCAGCCCCAATCATGCAGCTTGTGGAAGTAATCTCAGGCCTGACAACTTCAAATGAAGTTGCTGATTGCGTATACGAAACAAGCCTTGCTTGGGGTAAGAAACCCGTTCATGCCAAATCCACACCCGGCTTTATTGTCAACCGTGTGGCCCGCCCCTTTTATGCAGAGGCGTTGCGCGTCTTTGAAGAAGGCGGCGCGGATGTGGCAACCATTGACGCGGTGATCAAACAATCTGCTGGTTTTCGCATGGGCCCGTTTGAGCTCATGGACCTAATCGGTCATGATGTGAACTACGCGGTGACCACAACCACCTTTGCTCAATTTTATAATGATCCCCGTTTCTTACCCTCGCTTGTTCAAAAAGAACTGGTTGATGGTGGCCTGCTCGGGCGCAAATCAGGGCGTGGTTTTTATGATTATAGCGAAGGTGCTGCCAGCCCAGACGTTCAAACTGCCCCACAAGGGCTAAAGCCTTCCAAGATTATCATTGAAGGTGATCTTGGTCCTGCGGAAGTGTTGGTTGAGCGTATGGTTGAAGCGGGCCTTGATGTGGAACGTATCGAGCTTGAAGACAGCGTGATTGATCGCATCACGGTAGGTCATACCCATTTGATGCTCACCCCGGGTATGTTGGCAACCGAACTGGAAGCCTCCATGCCATTAGGTGAAGACAATGAAGCGTTGGTGCTGTTTGATCTGGCCATTGATTATGCCAAGACAGAGCGCATTACCATTGCCCCATCTGATCTTGCAGATGAAGAACATATTAGCGAAGCCTGCGGCCTGTTCCAAGCCATGGGTATTAACGTCACCGTTATGGATGATGTGCCCGGCCTGATCAATGCGCGCACCATCGCCATGATCGTGAATGAAGCGGCTGATACGGTTTATAAAAAAGTCTGCACGATTGCTGATGTTGATCTCGCCATGCAAAAAGGCGTGAATTATCCCAAAGGTCCATTGGCTTGGGCTGATGAGATCGGACCGGATTATATCTCAGCCGTGATTGAGAATTTGGGCCGCACCTATGGGGAAGATCGCTATCGCGTAAGTCCGCTTTTGCGCCGCAAGGTCAATGCAGGGAAATATTTCCATGAGTAACCTTACCCCGCAAGAACTCGCCCAAGCGACTTTTGAGACCATGTTTGCCAACGATCATAAGGCACAAGAAATGGGCATCAAAGTCACCGAGATTGCACCGGGCTATGCCAAGGGTGAGATGACGGTAACAAAAAGTATGCTCAACGGTCATGGCACCACCCATGGCGGCTCCACATTTGCACTGGCAGATACGATCTTTGCCTATGCCTGCAACACATATAACAAAGTTACGGTGGCATCAGGATGCGACATTACCTACTCAGGTCCCTCTTATGAAGGTGATGTCCTTACTGCAAAAGCGCGCGAAACCATCTTGATGGGCCGCTCGGGCATCTATGATGTCACCGTTACCAAACAGGACGGGACAGTGGTTGCACTGTTTCGAGGACGCTCACGAACCATTTCCGGGGAAGTAATTTAAGATGACTGACGCTTATATCATTGATGCCATTCGCACACCCATCGGCCGTTATGGCGGTGGCCTTTCTAAAGTCCGTGCGGATGACCTCGGTGCCATCCCCATGCGCGCACTGATGGAGCGCAACCCAACAGTGGATTGGTCCAAGGTCGATGACGTGATTTATGGCTGTGCCAACCAAGCTGGTGAAGACAACCGCAACGTTGCGCGCATGTCGAGCCTTTTGGCAGGCCTGCCAACAGACGTGCCCGGCACCACAGTCAACCGCTTGTGTGGCTCTGGCATGGATGCGGTTGGTTTATCAGCGCGTTCCATTAAGTCTGGTGATTGTGACTTAATGATTGCTGGTGGCGTGGAAAGCATGTCGCGCGCACCATTTGTGATGCCAAAAGCCGAAAGCGCTTTTTCACGCGGCAATGCGGTTTATGACACAACCATTGGCTGGCGTTTCGTCAACAAGCTGATGGATAAGGAATTTGGTACAGACTCCATGCCCGAAACGGCTGAAAATGTGGCTGAGGACTTTAATGTTTCACGCAAAGACCAAGATGCTTTTGCACTTCGCTCACAACAAAAAACCAAAGCCGCCCAAGATGAAGGCCGTCTGGCCCAAGAGATTATCCCGGTCAGCATCCCCCAGCGCAAAGGCGAGCCAAAAATCATTGAGATGGATGAACACCCCCGAAGCGATACCACCATTAAAACCCTCTCAGGCCTGCGCGCACCGTTTCGCGATGGCGGCTCGGTTACAGCAGGCAATGCCTCAGGTGTAAATGACGGGGCATGTGCTATACTTATGGCCTCCAAAGAGAGCGCTGAGAAAATGGGCCTAAAGCCGCGTGCACGTGTGATCGCCATGGCAACAGCAGGTGTGGCGCCGCGCATCATGGGCATTGGTCCCGCACCTGCTTCCAAGAAAGTGTTGGAGAAAGCGGGCCTGACCCTTGAAGACATGGATGTGATTGAGCTTAATGAAGCCTTTGCCTCCCAAGGTCTTGCGGTGATGCGTGAGCTGGGACTGGCTGATGATGATGGGCGCGTAAACCCAAATGGCGGGGCCATCTCACTGGGCCACCCATTAGGCATGAGCGGGGCGCGCCTGATCACCACCGCACTTTATGAATTAGAAAGAAGAAATGGTCGTTATGCCCTTTGCACCATGTGTATTGGTGTAGGTCAAGGCATCGCAACCATTATTGAACGCGTATAAAAAAATACCAAAACACAGGGAAAGTTTGGGAGTTACTTAAAATGCAAACAACAGATGTGCCTTTGCTTGGGGAACTAGACCCCATTGAAAAAGCCAGCGTAGACGAGCTACGTGCGCTTCAGTTCAAACGGATGAAATGGTCGTTGGAACATGCCTATCAAAATGTGGCCTATTATCGTGCAAAATGTGTTGATGCACAGGTCCACCCCGATGATTTAAAGCATCTGGATGATTTGCAAAAGTTCCCTTTCACAACGAAGGAAGACCTACGCAAAGCCTATCCGTTTGATAGTTTTGCCGTACCCATGGAAGAAGTCGTGCGCGTGCATGCCTCAAGCGGGACAACAGGTAAGCCAACCGTTGTGGGCTATACCAAGCAGGATTTAAAAGTCTGGGCAGGTGTGGTTGCACGTTCGCTTCGCGCAGCCGGTGTGTCTCACCATGACCGTGTGCATGTTGCTTATGGTTATGGCTTGTTTACAGGTGGTATGGGCGCGCATTACGGCGCAGAAGAGCTTGGCTGTACGGTTATCCCCATGTCAGGTGGTCAAACGGAAAAGCAAGTCCAGTTGATGCGTGACTTTGATCCTGATGTCATCATGGTGACACCGTCTTATATGCTCGTAATCGCAGATGAGATGGAACGCCAAGGTCTGGACCCACGCGAAATTAAACTGCGTTGTGGTATCTTTGGGGCCGAGCCCTGGACCAATAAAATGCGCGATGAGATGGAAGCCCGTCTTGGCATTGATTGCCTTGATATTTATGGTCTTTCAGAAGTTATCGGACCGGGTGTGGCCCAAGAATGTCTGGAAACAAAAGATGGCCCGACCATTTGGGAAGATCACTTCTATCCAGAAATTGTCGATACAAACTTTAACCCACTGACTGATGGTGAAATGGGCGAAATGGTCTTTACCTCTCTCACCAAAGAAGCCATGCCTGTCATTCGTTATCGCACGAAAGATTTAACAAAGCTGCTGCCCGGCACCGCACGTACCATGCGCCGCTTTGATAAGATCACAGGGCGCTCAGATGACATGATGATCATTCGTGGCGTGAATGTCTTCCCAAGCCAGATTGAAGAACAGGTCTTGCGCGATGAACGTCTCAGCCCACATTACCACCTGATCCTAAGCCGCAAAGGTCATATGGATTCATTGGCAGTGCAGGTTGAGCGCCGTGAAGACGGGCAAAGCAATGATGAGGATATTAAAAAGAAACTGTCTCATCACATTAAATCCTACATCGGGATTTCAACCAGCATTGATGTGCTTGAGCCCGGTGCTATTCCGCGCTCCCAAGGAAAAGCGGTTCGCGTGACTGATAATCGCCCTAAAGAGTAGACCTCTTAAATCAAACAAAAAAACGCCTTCTCCACATCAGGAAAAGGCGTTTTTTTTGATCTCGCAAATTACACTTTTAAAAAGAAAATTACTGCTCGCACTCTTTGTTGCGCAGGATAATCTCATTTGTTTTAGAAGCCGCAGTTTCCATCAAGATTAAAGACCCAAAACTACCCGCAATCACCACAGGCAAACCAACTGGACCAGCTGCAATTGCAGCCTTTGTGATCCCTGCTAAAGCGATTTTTACGGTAGCTAATTCAAGTAATGCCATGTCATACCCTCAAATGTTATTTTAGTTTATCCGTCCCGCCAAACCCAACTCTTGGTTAGGGGGGGGGGGGGGTAGGCACTTATTAGGTGTTAGTATCCAAGTTCGCAGGCTTAAAGTCAATTTATCTAAATATATATAAAAAGAGCCGGGCCCCTATACTTTAAGGACCCGGCTTTAGTATTAGGCCGCCTTTTGGAAGGCTATTTGCTCTCGACAGCCTAGGAGAATTATCTTTTGCCACCAAGCCCGATGGGGGCTGGCGCAAGGAAGGTGATGTCAGACAGAAGTTTTCTAAATTTATTCTTCGGCACATCCCCAAAAAGCGGATCAGCATTGTTGTTAAAGGCAGCTTCAATCGGTGCCCAGTCTTCTTCATCAAGAACACGCTCAGCTAAAGGAATAACAACATTATCTTCCAGCTTCATATGTTCACGATGGGCTGTTAGATAGTCTTTCAACACATCAACAACTTTTTCAACTTGGCCCGGGTGCTTGTCCTTCATGGCCTGAATATGGATTTCCAGCTTTTTGCGATGTTCAACACCTTGCTTGTGCTGTTCCTGCAATTCCATAATCACATCATTGGCTTCAGATGTTTTTTTCAACAAAGCCGGAAAAAGATAATCATCTTCTTTGGGATGGTGCATGGTATCGATGAATTCTTCGATATAGGTCATGATCTTTTCAATAAGGTCATAATCCACATCGCTTGATTTCAAACGGCCTGCTTCCAAATCCAGAACAAGCTGGTTGAGAACATGCAAAACCGTATTCAGGCTGAGATGCTCTCGCTTCATTATGTTGATTGCTTTGGTCATTTTGAGAACCCAATCAGAGTTTAGTGTTTATTCGACTTCTTCAAGCGCTTTCCACATGGCAACATCGCGCTCATCTGTCCAGATGCGGGGATGGTCTAACCCACCTGCTTCATCATAAGCACGTGTCACATCAAAAGGCAGACAGTGATCAAAGATCACCCATTCACCAAACTTTGGTGAAAGCGCTTCATATGTATCTTTATAAATCTCGCCCAATTCCTTGCCTTCTTCACGGCCCTTTTTCACAGACCCATAAAGAGACTCAAGGAAGTCTTGTGTTTCAGAGATTGCCTGTTCGCACAGCTCAGGCGTCATCAAAGCAGCACCACGACCGGGTACCAGTTTCTCAGGTTTTAACCCACGCAACACATCCAGTGTTTGCGGCCAATCCCCCAAATGCGCATCACCTGTATAGGGTGTCGCGCCAAATTCAACCAAATCACCGGCAAATAACACACCATCATCAGGCAACCATGCAATGGTATCACCCGCTGTATGACCACGACCAGCATGGATAATTTCCACACGGCGCTTGCCCATAAAGATGGTCATTTTATTTTCAAAGACCATTGTTGGCCATGTCAGGCCCGGTACAGACTCAACATCATCAAACAGACGCGGAAAACGCCCCACTTCAGATTTAAAGTCATGCTCGCCACGCTCTACAATCAGATCGTATGTGGGCTTGGAAGCGATGATCTGCTCAGCATTATAAGCAGAAGCGCCCATAACACGTACTGCATGATAATGTGACATCAAAACATATTTGATCGGCAGGTCCGTAACTTCACGAATACGACGGATCACGTCTTGGGCCATGGTTGGTGTGGCTTGGGTATCAATCACCATCACGCCATCATCACCAATGATGACCCCTGTGTTTGGATCACCTTCTGCTGTGTAGGCATAAAGGCCTTCACCGAGTTTCTCAAAGGAGACTTGTTTTTCGTCCAAGTCAGCTGCTGAGGCAAAATTCTTTGTCATATCTATATAGGTCCCTAAAGATAGAATTAAATTCCGAGATAAGCGGCCTTAACTGTTTCATCGTTAAGCAATTTCTCACCGCTATCGGTTAACGTGATTTTCCCTGTTTCCATTACGTAGCCACGATCTGCAACACGCAGGGCGGCTGTGGCGTTTTGTTCCACCAAAAAGATGGTGACGCCTTGTTCTTTGAGTTCTTCAACAATGGCAAAGATTTCCATCACCAAGACGGGTGAAAGCCCCATGGAGGGTTCATCGAGCAATAAAAGCCGCGGTCGCGACATCAAAGCACGCGCCATGGCGAGCATCTGCTGTTGGCCCCCAGAAAGTGTACCCGCGGCCTGATTGCGTTTTTCCTTTAAAATCGGAAAACGCCCATACATGCTTTCAAGATCACTTTCGATCTCCACCTTATCTTTCTTGGTAAAAGCACCCAAGCGGATATTGTCTTCAACAGAAAGGGCGGTAAAGACCTGACGGCCTTCTGGCACTTGGGCGATATCCAAGGGTACACGCTTTTCAGCCGCCATATCGGTAATATCACTGCCTTCAAAGCTGACTGTGCCGCTTGAGGCGGGCTGAAGGCCTGAAATGGTGCGCAACAGTGTGGTTTTACCCGCCCCGTTACCGCCAACCAAGGCAACCAGTTCGCCCTCATTAACTTCAAGATCAACCCCATGAAGGGCTTGGATACGACCATAGTGACTGGTGAGATTTTCAATTTTCAACATAGCCTTAGCCCCCCAAATATGCCGCAATAACATCCGGATTGTTTCGCACTTCCTGTGCACTACCTTCTGTCAGTTTACGTCCGTAATCAAGGACAAGGATATGATCTGAAATTTCCATAACCATCTTCATATCATGTTCCACCAGAACAACCGTAATACCACGCTCTGCCACTTTCTTGATGACTTCATCAATCTCGCGACTTTCTGCCGGGTTTAGACCGGCAGCAGGCTCATCCAGTAAAAGGATTTTTGGCTTGGACGCCAAGGCACGTGCAATTTCCAAACGCTTAAGCGCACCATAAGGCATGCTGTCCGTATCGGTATCGGCATAGTCTTTCAAACCCACAAAATCAAGCAGCTCAAGGCAAGTCTCGCGACAATGGGCATCTCCTTTTTTGATTTGCGGTAAACCAAAGAAAGAAGCCAAGAAACTACGATTAAGATGAAGGTGAGCCCCCACCATGACATTTTCAATCGCCGTCATGTTGAAAAAGATTTGCAGGTTTTGAAATGTTCGGCTCATGCCGCGCGCAGCCAGCTCATAAGGTTTAAACCCTGTCACCCCTTCATCATCATAAAGGACTGTACCGCTGGTTGGCGTATAGACCCCTGTGATCAAGTTAAACAATGTTGTCTTACCCGCCCCATTTGGCCCGATGATAGAATGGATCGTGCCTGGGTTAATGGTGAATGAGAGATCATCAATGGCCCGTACACCACCAAATTCAATCGAGAGGTTATTTACTTTTAAAAGGGTCATGGTTTCTCTCCCTTTTTAAAGAGGCCTGCAAGGGTTGGCACCAAACCTTTTGGAACGAAAATCATGGTCAGCATCAAAATTAAACCAAAAACAACATGTTCATAATCATGCAAGAATGTCAGAACCTGTGGCAATAACGTTAAAATAGCCGCGCCAATCACCGCCCCAAATGTAGAGGCCATGCCGCCAAAGACCACCATCACCACCAATTCGATGGAATGGAAAAAGCCTGCGATATCAGGGGAAACAAAGTTGGAATAGTAAACCCCAAAGCTCCCCACAACACTGGCAAATACTGCTGAGACAACAAAGATCAGGACTTTAAAACGCGTAGTGTCCACACCCACAACTTCAGCCGCAACTTCAGAGCCATGAACAGCACGTAGTGCGCGACCAATAGGGGAATGGATCAGGTTAAGTGAGGCCCAAACACTAAAGACCAATAAAGCACCTACAAGCCAATACCAGTTCATCTGCTCTGCCATAAAGGACAAGCCTTCAACATACATACCATCAGGGCCGCCTGTATGTTGATCTTCAGTATTAAGCACGATGGAGATGATAATCCCCATGCCCAATGTTGCCATGGCCAGATAATGGCCTTTTAACTTTAAGATCGGACGGGCAATGAAGAAGGCCAACACACCTGTAAAGAGGGCTGAAACAAGCATTGCCAAAATCGGGTCCCAGCCCTGATTCATGGTCAAAATGGCACTACCGTAAGCCCCAAGACCAACAAACGCACCATGGCCCAAGCTGATTTGCCCCGCATAACCGATTAACAGGTTTAGACCGATACAGACTATCGCGTTAAAGCCGATCAAAATGGCGATTTCATAATGGAAAGCATTATCAAGAAAGGCCGGAAGAATTGCGATAACGCCACAAAGTGCGAGGATACCGCCCGTGCGAGGTGATTTTAATGTCATCATAACTACACGCGCTCCGTTCCGGTTTTACCAAACAGGCCGCTTGGTTTGAAAAAGAGCACTAACAAAATAAGAACAAAGGCAACGGCGTCTTTATATTCAGACATCCAATAGCCAGCCCCCATGGCCTCGGCAATACCAACGATCATCCCGCCAGCAACCGCGCCCATACCATTACCAAGCCCACCAAGAATAGCCGCGCAGAAGCCTTTTAGGCCCAACATAATGCCAGCTTCAAAGTTGGTCAGCGTAATCGGAGCGATCAAAATACCAGCTGCTGCGCCCAAGGCTGCAGACAAGCCGAAACTAATAAATAAAACGAGACGCACGTTAATTCCCATCAATTGGGCTGCGTCACGATTGAGAGAGGTCGCAATAATCGCCTTTCCCATGATGGTTTTATCAAAGAAATAACGAAGCGCCAAAACCAGCAAGATGGTCACGCCCAACACCCACAGGCTTTGTGGCAAAATGGTTGCCCCTGCGATGTTAATCGGTTCATCCCCACTAAAGGATGGCAATGCATGAAATTCCTTGCCCCAGACAACCTGTACCAGACCGCGCATGACGATGGATGCCCCGATGGTAATGATGATCAAGGTCACCACTGATGCCCCGCGTGCAGGTGCAATGGCAAAACGTTCCAGACCAAAACCGAAAAGGGTCGTCAGTGCAATCGCCGCCAAAATGGCAACCGGCATCGGCAGACCGAGCCCTAAGAAGAAAACAGTCCCCATTCCGCCTAACATGACAAACTCGCCTTGCGCAAAATTGATCACATGTGATGCGTTATAGATGATGGAGAAACCCAAGCCGACCAAGGCATAAGTTGCGCCAAGCGTCACACCGGAAAACAGGAATTGCAGGAATTCTGCGTGCATTTCATTAAGTCTTTCTTGAAGATAAAACTCACCTGTTGCTTCCTAAACCTTGTCAGGAAACTTTCAGAATTTTCTTAAAGATTGGGAGTGAGGAAAACCTCACTCCCAACAAGGCCATTATTTTACGAGTGACCAGCTGCCGTTTTTGATTTCCAGCATTTTAAAGGCTGACAAACCCAGACCAAGGTGGTCAGTCGCAGACATATTCACAACACCACCGGTGCCGATGTAACCGCTTGTTTTTTCGATTTCATCACGAACTGCGTCTTTGTCCGTGCTGCCTGCACGTGTGATTGCAGCAACAGCCATTTGCAGGCCGTCATAAGCGTGACCACCGAATGTGGAAACGGAAGAACCATAAGCATTTGTGTAAGCTTTGGTATATTCTTGGACCACTGCTTTTTGTGGATCAGACGCAGGAAGCACATCAGCAACCAACAAAGCAGCAGCAGGAAGACGAACACCTTCAGCAGCATCACCAGCCAGATCGATGTAGCTCTTAGAGGCAACACCATGAGACTGATATAGCGGTGCATTCATACCAAGCTGACGGTAATTTTTTGTCACAATTGCAGGGCCTTGACCAAAACCGGCATTTACAACGGCCTGAACACCGGAAACACCTTTAATTTTCGTCAATTGCGCTGTCATATCGGTATCTTTTGGACCATATGTTTCAGACGTTGCAATTTTAATTTTGTAAGCAGGTGCCAATTTCGCACATTGGCCGTTCATGGACTTACCAAAACCGCCTGTACCGGAGATCATGGCGATTGTGTTTAAGCCACGGCTGTTCAAATCTTCAAAGATTTTACCACAAGCCATTTTGTCAGTATGAGGCGTTTTGAAAACCCACTTTTTCACAGGCTCAACAATCTTTACAGAACCCGCCAAAGAAATGAAGGGCATGCCGGCTTTTTCAACAATCGGAATAACAGCCATTGTTTCACCAGAAGCAGAACCACCAACAATGATATCTACTTTATCTTGGTTGATCAGGCGTTTTGCCGCAACGATCGCTTTAGGTGGCGCAGCACCCGTATCGTAATGCACCAGTTCAACTTGACGGCCTAATACGCCACCGCTTTTGTTCAATTCTTCAACATAAAGCTCAAGCGTTTTCAGTTCAGGGTCACCCAAGAAAGATGCAGGCCCCGTAACAGCCAAGAACGTACCGATTTTGATCGGGTCAGCCGCATTTGCGTCTGTTGCATTCAAAGCAAGTGCACTGGTAACCATACCCAATGCAGCGATTGTAGTTTTAATCTTATTGTGACGTGAAGTCATAATCTCTTTGCCTCCCAAATAGACAATATTTCGTTTGTTGTAATTTTATCTGCCAGCTTGTGCTTTTTTGCACGTTATCTTATAACGCGAATTAATTATGCGCATGCAACTGGCGACTTCGTCAACCAGGGCTTTGATTATTTTTTATAACCACACCCTCTTTTTATTAGTTTCGATTGAAACTATTTCAAATAAAACTAATCGTCAAGAAAAATTTAGAACCCTTTTAACTTGACGATTAAAGACGACATCCTTCTTTAAAAAAGCTTTCCCACCCCCAAAGAAAGATGCCCAGTCCGTTCTTGATCAAGCCGCGTTTTTAGACAGGAGCCCCTGTACTTTAACGCGTGCTTCACCAAAATCTTCCACACTATGTTCGTAACGATCACGTGCGAGGGAGTATTTTTCCACCAGATCGGTTTCAATACTGCCTTTAAAAATATTAACGTGGAGACGTTCACATTCATCCAGATAATGATCTGCCAACAAACGCACTTTCATATAGTCACGTGCTGCTTCGCGAACAGTTGGTTCCAACCCATCAAAGCTTGGCACCTGTGCTTGCTCAAGAGGGAAATCACCTTTGAGGTGCTCCCACATTTCAGCCCAGTCATCACGACTTTCTTCGCCTTCAAAATGGACATAACCAAATTTTGAAAGAACACTGCGACCAGTTGAAAACAGTTTGTTTGGTAGTTCCGGGATCATGATAAACGCCTCCTTGTTTTAGGGTCAGGACCTAGATATTAGCTTGCCGCTTTAGACACTTGTTCGTCCAAATCAGCAGCTTCATAACCAACACGCATGTCATAATCAGCTTCAACACCTTGTGGCATTTCAAGACCAACTTCTTTCAAACGTGATTCCAAAAGCTCAAGGTATTCTTCTTGAAGTTCTTCAGGTTTTTTAACTTTGATGCCGTACTCGTAGTACTTATCAAACATCGCAGACTGCTTATCGCCTTCTTTAGAAGGACGGCCATAAAAACCAAGGCCAACTTTCATGAATTTCTCAACGCGCTTTTGCATGAACTGACGGGTCTCTTCCCCACCAAATTCGATACAACGCTTAGAAGCCCACACACCAAATGCAAGATGACCATATTCTTCTTTATGGATGCGCACATTCACACGTGCCCATGGCAGGTAAGAACACTCACGATATTGACCAAGGAAAGCCACAGCCGCAGGTGTTACAACAGTTGAGAACAAGGCAACATCTTCCCAGCACTCAAAAAGCTTAGACCAGTTTTCCTTACGAAAACCGTTAATGATCGTTACTTTTTCACCATCTGGGTTATTTGGGTTTGTGACCAGCTCACGCAAACGTGCGTTCACATCAACACCAAGGTCAGACATCAAGTTCCAGATGTAATACCCGTGACCCATTTCTTCCATCACCTTTTTAGAAAGGCGATATGCTTCTTCAGGGCGTGGAGCAAAGCGCATGTTTTCTGCAACGCGCTGTGCGCCTGCATATTCAGAATCGCCTTGGAAACTCATCAAATTTAATAAGAGCTTCTTGTACTCTTCCGGCATTTCATCGCCTTTATCGTACGTTTTCCATTTAGCCATAGTTTCCTCCAACTGTTTAAATCTTCTTCCCATACCATCTAGCGGCATCTTTCTCGTTATATGACACACTAAATGATTCTTTTCTGAGAATAATGTATCATATTAAATTCTGTCAAACCCTTTTTATATCTTCTCTAGAAAAATCACCTTAACCTATTAAAACATTAGAATTTTTAGTTTTGCTTTTTTTTACAAAATTAATATCAAATGATACATTTCATAAAGCGTTACACTTTTTTAAGTGACATAGCTAAAATATGTAACTATTGTATCGCACAGAGAGTAAGCACTGAAAATTTACGCGCAATGTGCTATGACATAGCGCGACATTTTACCTCTCTATTTAGAAATACAGGTTCGGATTACCATGACGAATAACAAAAAAATTCAGGATGCTATTTTCGAGTTACGCGATAAAACCACATTGCGGGCGAAGTCCTTATTGGTAACTGTTTATGGTGATGCCATTCTTCCTCATGGTGGCTCTGTCTGGCTTGGTAGCTTGATTAATCTGGTCGAACCACTTGGTTTAAGTGAGCGTATGGTGCGCACGGCTGTTTTTCGCCTATCTAAAGATGAATGGCTGGCCTCAAACCAGATCGGGCGACGCAGCTATTATAAGCTCACAGAAATTGGTCGTCGGCGTTTTGAAACAGCGCATCGTCGTATTTATGCCTCCCCCCATCGCACATGGAACGGGGAATGGCTGATGGTAATCGTCAATAAGGCCAATCTGTCTCAAGATATTCGGGATGCCTTGCGCCGTGAATTTCAATGGCTTGGCTTTGGCACTGTTGCGCCCAATGTGTTTGCTCATCCCGCAGCCGATATTCGCGCGGTGCGTCAAATCATTCAGGATATGGATGTGACTGATGATGTGGTCACCATGGCTGCGCGTGCTGATCGTCAAAGCGGCAATACACCGCATCGCAATATGGTCCATGGCAGTTGGGACCTTGAGCAGTTAGCAGACGATTACAATAATTTCCTTGAGGCCTTTCGCCCCTTTTATCATGCGCTCAGCAGTGAAGGCGAGATTGACCCACAAAACAGTTTTTTGGTGCGCACCCTGCTTATCCATGAATATCGCCGTATCATGTTGCGCGACCCTATGTTGCCAGATGAGCTGCTTCATGCAGACTGGCCGGGATCAACCGCAGCAACCCTATGTGCAAATCTTTATCGTCTTTGTGCACCCAGTGCAGAAAAACATCTTGAATCCTTACTTGAAACAGCAGAAGGCCCCCTGCCCGATGCCAGCCCGTATTTTTATAATCGCTTTGGCGGGCTTGTCGGTACAGAAGAGGGCTCACTAGAAACAGAGAGTCTCACCTTATGACTGCAAAAATCGCGATCATCGGCAGTGGCCCCAGTGGCTTTTACGCCGCCGATACCTTTGCCAAAAAACTACCCGAGTGCCAAATTGATATTATTGAGCGTTTACACACGCCCTTTGGCCTCGTGCGCGCCGGTGTAGCGCCAGACCATCAAGGCACCAAAAATGTCACCCGCCAGTTTGAGCGCACCATGAATAATGAAAATGTGCGTTTTCTCGGTAATGTGGAAATTGGCAAAGACATTTCTTATGGCGAGCTTAAAGAGCTTTATGACATTGTCTTTCTCGCCATCGGTGCCTCGGTTGATCGCAAAATGGGCATTAAAGGTGAAGAACTTAAAGGGGTTTATGGCTCCAGCGCTTTTGTAAACTGGTATAACGGTCATCCCGATTATGTTGAGCTTTCCCCAAAGCTTGGCCCACAAGGCGTCGCAATTATCGGCAACGGTAATGTGGCCATTGATATTGTGCGCGTATTGGCAAAATCTTCTGAGGAAATGGAAGGCTCAGACCTGTGCCAACATGCAGAAGAGGCCATTGGTGCCCAAGACTTAAGCGCCTATTACATGATCGGGCGTCGCGGTGCTGCCCAAGCCGCCTTTACGCCGTCAGAGGCAAATGAACTTGGTCACCTTGCCCAGTGCCACCCTGTCATTTTAAATGATGACTTAAGTGCTGAGCCGCAAGAAGATGATCCTAAAGCGCAAAAGAATAAAGAAAAAAATATGGAAATTCTGCGCGCTCTTGCGGATCAAGAACGCGGGAATAAGACCAAGACACTCAACATGCAATTCTGGGCCAAACCCGTTGAAATTCTCGGTGAGACTTCGGTTGAAGGCTTGCGACTTGAACGCACAGCCCTTGTTGAAGGACGCCTTCAAGGAACAGGTGAGACCTTTGATATTGAGGTTTCCACCGTCATTTCTGCCATTGGCTATGAAACCGCTCCTTTTGAAGGTCTGCCCATGGCGGGCACCATTGTTAAAAATAACGAAGGCGTTGTGGAAGACGGCGTTTATGTTTCTGGCTGGGCCAAACACGGCCCCCAAGGCACCATCCCAACCAATCGCAAAGAATCCATGGAGATGGCAAAGCGCGCTATTGAACAGTTTGATGGTGAAAGCAACAAGCAAGGCTCCGCAGGCCTAGATGCCCTACTCAATGAGCGCAATGTCACCACGGTTGATTTTGACAATTGGAAAAAAATCGAAGCCAGTGAGGAAGCTGCCGCGCGCCCAGGCCGTGTGCGTGAAAAACAGGTCAGCTTTTAAGATTGGTCGTCCTCGCAAAAGCGGGGACCTCTTATCCCTTTTTTTAAAGCACTCTCATCACGTCTTCATAGCGCGATCAGAAAACGGCACGGTAAAGAAGAAGCTCGCGCCTTTACCATGAATACTTTCCACCCAGATTTTGCCGCCCAGATGATCAATAATGCGCTGACAAATAGCAAGGCCAAGGCCAGAGCCTGTGGGGTTGCCTGTCCCAACCTGTTTGGCCTGATAGAATTTTTCAAACACGCGCTGTAATTCATCTTCATGCAAGCCCGGGCCATAATCTTTGACTTCCACACGTACATGGTCGCCCATATCCACAAGGTTGATATCAATCTTGCCGCCCTCACCCTTGTAAATTTTTTGGGCGTTCGAGACTAAGTTAATAACAATCTGGGTGAGCTTGTCTTTATCTCCAAACACGAGCGAGAGATATTTCGGCACCCGTACATTCAGCTCCACATTGTCCTTCTCACATTCTTGGCTCAATGTCTCCACACCATGCTTAATCACATCGCGCATTTCCACTTCACCAATATCCCATGTCTCACGCCCCGATTCGATACGGGCGAGATCAAGCACTTGGTTAATCAATCGGGTTAAACGTTGGCATTCCTCCACCATCACCCCAAGGAAGTTCTGGCGTTGCTCAATCTCGATATCTGGATTGTCATGCAAAATCTCGGTAAACCCACGAATGGAGGTCAGCGGGGTGCGTAGCTCATGGGCCACATGAGAGAGAAACTCATCTTTAAGACGGTCAAGCTCGCGCAAACGCTCATTAGCTTCCTGCAATTCAGTGGTTGCTGTTTCCAAGGCTTCAGATTTTAGCTCCAACTGGTGGGAATATTCAATCACGTGGGAGGCTTCATCAAGCACTTCCAACATCTCATCAAGGCTTGCGCCTTTACCTTTTACAACGGATGCCACCAAGACACGGGCTGAGGCTGACCCGATGGCACCTGCAAGCAGGCGCTCACAAAAACGCACCGTATAGGGTGCTGCCTGATCCCAATTATTTTCATCAATATCACGGCGCACCGCATGTTCACTAAAGGCTTTATAGGTAGCATCGCGCCCAATATAACGTGACGAGAGATTACGCAGTTCACTCACAGAAACTTGTGCGCCCCAAAAACCGACCGACTGAGCCAAGGCAGCTTGACGGTCCACTTCCACAAACAAGGTGGCCTGAATACGCTCAATCGCACTGGGACGATCAAACAGCGAGAACAGAATATAACTGCCGATATTAGCAATCATGGACCAAAATAGCGCATGGGAGATATTATCCATGCCGCCCAGCCCAAAGAGCTGATAAGGCTTCAACAGGTCAATCCCAAAGGGGCCTTGATTAACAAAAGAAATCGGCAACCAATCAGAAAGGGCAAAAGACGGCAACACCAATGTATAGCCCCAGACCATAAAGCCCGCGATCAGTCCGGCAACCGCACCGCGTTGCGTGCCGCCTTTCCAATAAATCCCGCCTAGGATCACAGGCGCAAACTGGGCGGCGGCTGTAAAAGACACAAGTCCAATGGTCACCAGCGCATAAGATTCACCAATAATGCGGTAATAGAGATATCCCAACAGCAAGATAATGATGATCGCCATGCGCCTGATAAATAGGAGCAAGCTCGTCATCTCTGTGCGTTCTTCCAGTTTGGTTTTGAAAAAACGCAATAAAATCGGCATCACCAGATCGTTACAAATCATGGTGGAAAGTGCGATCGCAGCCACAATCACCATGCCTGTTGCCGCAGAAAGCCCCCCGATAAAGACAAACAAGGCTAACCACGGATGACCTTCTGCCAAGGGCAAAGCGAGCACAAACGTATCGGCATCCACCCCGCCATCACTAAAATAAAGCAAGCCACCCAACGCAATGGGCAAGACAAACAGGTTAATGAGCAAAAGATAAAGCGGGAACATCCAAACCGCATGAGACAAATGGCGCTCATCGGTATTTTCCACCACAATCACCTGAAACTGGCGGGGCAAGAAGATAATGGCAACCATCGCCAATATCCCAAGGGTCAGCCAGTTGCCTTCAGCCTTGGACATGGTCAATAAACTTGAAAGATCTTGATGGGCGGCTGCGCGCGCATAAATATCTGACACCCCGTCAAACATGGAATAGCTGACAAAAATCCCCACCGCGAGAAAAGCCAAAAGCTTAATAATGGATTCAAAGGCAATAGCGGTGACCATACCTTCATGCTGCTCCGTCGCATCAATATGGCGCGTACCAAACACAATGGTAAAAGCCGCCATCAACAAGGCCACATAGAGAGCCTTATCATCCCATATCGCACTTGGCGCGCTTTCAGCCACACCAACCATCACATTATAACTGGTCCAGACCGCTTTTAACTGTAAGGAGATATAAGGCATAATCCCGACCACCGCGATGATGGTCACAAGCCCGCCCAACACATGGCTTTTACCATAACGTGAGGAGACAAAATCAGCAATGGAGGTAATACGATGCTTGCGGCTGATGCGCATGATTTTGCCGATCACAAACCAACCCAGTAAAAAGGTTAAGGTCGGGCCAAGATAAATTGGCAAAAACCCAATCCCGCTGGAAGCTGCCCGCCCAACAGAACCATAAAAGGTCCAAGAGGTACAATATACCGCAATGGAAAGAGCATAAATCGTTGGATTTTTAAGCAGGCTTCGCCCCTGTTCTGCCCGGCGATCCCCCCAATAGGCGATAGCAAAAAGCAGTCCCAAATAAATGGCTGAGGCAATAAAGATGGAAGCATTGGACAACATAACTGTCTACCCCTCCTCATCTAAATCAATGGGGTCTGGCGCATCCATCTGCCTGCGAATAACCATCAGGGCGGCAAGCACAATAAGGCCGAACCATGCACCAAATAAATAAACCAGCAAAACAGGGATCCCAAACCACATGGTTTCCCCACCCCGATCAAAAATAGAAATGATCGACGGGCTAAACAAAAGAACGCCGAACAAACATAGTCCGACTAGCCTTTCCCTTGTGATACCCGGTCTTTGCATCGTCTATCCCTTTGGTTGCCAATCAGGAAGGGCCATTTCAAACCCTTCAAATTGAAAAGCTGGTGAAACAGTACAACCCACCAATGTCCATTCCCCACAGGAGTTTGCGGCTTGCCATGCATCTTTTGGTACGACCCCTTGAGGCTGTTCCCCTTTAAAGATATCGTTACCCAAGGTTAAAGTGTCGACCTTTTTTTCATCAAGACTGATATGAAGCTCTAATGGTGCGCCCCCATACCAGTGCCAAATCTCTATCCCATCGACCCTATGCCAATGGGATTTCTCCCCGGCTTTCAACAGATAATAAATCGCTGTGCAGCTTCCCCGCGCGCCCTCATCATCGCGAAACGTCTCGCGATAATAGCCCCCTTCAGGATGTGGCATCAGCTCAAGCTTTTTTATTATCTCATCAGCCGTCATTCTTTAGGGGCCGTTTCAATCATGGAGGCACGAGCGCTGAACTTCTCATACCATGCAGATAGGTTTGGACGACCTTCAAAAATCTGATCATCTGGAAAACGGAAATTCACCCAGCTTAAACAACAGCCCACCGTAATTTGCCCAATGGTCAACGGGCCACCAGCTAAAACCTCAGCTTCTTTTTCCAGCGCATCAAGGCCGCGTTTCATCACATTGCTTTGGCGATCAATCCAGCCTTGGGATTTTTCACCCTCTTCACGACGTCCCTCCAATAAGCGCAACACACCCGCATCGGTAATGCCATCACCAAGTGCCTGAAAATGCAACGCCTTCCAACGCGCTTTACCCGGCGCTGGAAACAGCACCACACCGGGGATCAGCTCATCAAGATATTCACAAATAACGGGCGAGTCATAAAGCACATGCCCGTCATTTAAGGTCAGGGCCGGAATTTTACCCAAAGGATTGACAAGGCCGATATCGGTTTCGGGCGACCATACGAAAGTTTCTTCCAGCTCAATGCGGTCAATAACACCTAATTCAATGGCAGAGACCATCACTTTGCGCACAAATGGAGAGGTGCCTGAATAGCTTAATTTCATGATATTTCCTTCCCTTTAAAAATTATCTTTGCGATGACGAACTTCGGCAAAAACAGCCACCGTATCCTCACCCACCATATTCAATGTTTTTTGCACGCCTGTTTCTTCTGGGCGCAAAAACGGATTAGTCGCTTTTTCAAGCCCTATTGTTGAGGGCACCGTCGGTTTGCCTTGGGCGCGCAACTCTTTAATCTCAGCCATGCGTGAAACCAGCGCCTGATTATCAGGCTCAATGGTTAAGGCAAATTCTGCGTTGGCTTGGGTATATTCATGGGCGCAATAAACCCGTGTTTCATTGGGCAGAGCTTTGAATTTTGAAAGGCTATCCCACATTTGCGAGGGCGTGCCTTCAAACAAACGCCCACAGCCCAGCGCAAAGAGTGTATCCCCACAAAAAAGCGCCTGATCTTCTTCAAACCAAAAAGCGATATGCCCGCTTGTATGGCCCGGCACCTCAAACACTTTGCAAGTCGAGCTGCCAAAATTAAAGCGATCGCCCTCACTCACCTGAACATCAATCCCGCTAATGCGTGCTGCATCATTAGCACAGCCGATAATCTCGCACTCATAAGCCTGCTTTAGGGGGAGGTTACCACCAATATGGTCATTATGATGGTGGGTATTGAAAATATGGGTCAAGCGCCAACCAAGCTCATCAAGGCGGCGCTTAACTGGCGCGCTTTCAGCCGGGTCCACACAGGCACAAGCCTTGGTGTCGGGATCATAAATCAAATAGACATAATTATCAGACAGGACAGGAACCTGTTCAATTTGAAGTGCAGCCATTTTTCATCCCTTATATTAATCATCTTTTAAAAACTATATCATGTCTTTGAAACGAAACAACAATGACAGTCTGATTTTTTAAGGGTACACTTTTAAGCTATGTGGATGGATGTTGTTGATTTAAGAGATTTTTACCAATCTCCCCTTGGGGGTGTGGCACGCCGAATGATCCGGCGGCGCATCCGCGAGCTTTGGCCTGATTGCAAGGGGATGAAAATCCTCGGCCTTGGGTATACCACGCCTTATCTTGGCCTGTTTAAAAGCGATGCGGAACGCACACTCGCCTTTATGCCCTCCAGCCAAGGCGTGCTGCATTGGCCCAGTGAAAGCCGCTCTCTCACCACTTTGGTGGATGAGGCGGAACTCCCCCTTGAAGATTTAAGCGTTGATCGCGTGCTCATCGTTCATGCGGTTGAATGTTCAGAACAATTGCGTAATTTATTGCGTGAAGTCTGGCGGGTCTTAAGCGGTAGCGGCAAAGTCATGATTGTTGTGCCCAATCGCAGTGGTGTCTGGGCACGAATGGAGCGCACCCCCTTTGGCATGGGTCGCCCCTATTCTCCACGCCAGCTTAATACCTTATTGCGCGATACCATGTTCACCCCTTTACATGGTGAACGCGCCCTTTATGTACCGCCATCACGCTCGCGCATGATGTTAGGGTCCGCCCTTGCATGGGAAAAAGTCGGTCATCGTCTCTTTCCCGGTTTTGCCGGGGTTTGCCTTGTGGAAGCCACCAAACAGATTTATGCGGGAAATCCAGGCGCACCTGCCAAGGTGAAACGCCGTCGCATGGTGGCCCTGCCCAGCCGGGAAAGCTGGCATGTGCATAATCGAAAAAATAAATCCTCGCTTTAAAAATACTTTTCTAATATACTCTCAGGGTTGAAATAAAAAGACTATAAAGCCATGAGAATTACAGTACTTGCCCTATGCGCATGCGTTTTTGCCTATGCCGTTCATCCTGCATATGGTGAAACCCTCTATATCTCCTCGCCAGCCATCCCGCCTGTTTCAGGAACGGGGGAGCACCCCGGTTACTTGAAAAAAATTATTCAAGAAGCCGGCAAGCGGGTTGGCATTAAGGTCCGTTTCAATTCCCATCCTGCCAAACGCAGTCTGATTTCTTCAAATAATGGAGAAAGTGACGGAGAGTTACACCGCATTGAAGGGCTGGAGAAATATTACCCAAATCTCATTCGGGTTCCCGAAACTGTTCTGATAGACCAGTTTGTCGGCTTTAGCTCCCAACCAGACCTTAAAATAAAAGACTGGTCTGATACAGGAAAGTTGCAAGTCTCTTACCCCAGAGGCTGGACGATTTATTCAAAAGCTTTTGGCGAAGACCGTATGCATCAACCCGGCCTAAGTGGATTATCCCTATTTAAAATGGCGGCGCGCAATCGCATTGATGTCGCCATGCATACTTTGGATAAGGGCACCTATATCGCCCATAAAGAAGGCTTAAGACTTTATCCCGTCAAGCCTGCTTTTGCCGTTAAGCCCATGTATATGTATCTCCATTCCTCCAAAGCTCACCTGATTGAAAAGCTTGCAAAAGGCATTTCAGATGTAAAGGAGGATGGGACCTATTCAAAAATCAAGCGTGATGTGTTGTTTAAACACGGGCTAACCGACAAAGCCTATTTCCAAAGCCCGCTTGACAGGCCTGCGTCTTAATCTTTTCGAAGAAGGAAAACAGCCTGCTCGCCCAACAGGTTGGCAAAGAACAGGTTTGTGCGGATACGATGGGCTTTACCGTCTGCATCCAAGGCGATAGAACGCTCAATAGTGACACCCATTTCATCACACATCATGATGAAATCCTTAATGGTGCAAAAATGCATATTGGGTGAGTTATACCATTGATAAGGCAAGGTATCATTGACCGGCATGCTGCCATTAAAAAACAGATAACTACGCACCCGCCAATGACCAAAATTAGGGAAAGACACAATCGCGCGTTTACCAAGGCGCAACAGGTCTTTCACGATCTGGTCAGGGTGATGGGTGGCTTGCAAGGTCTGGCTTAAGATCACAAAATCAAAGGCATTATCGGGATAATAGCCTAAGTCTTCTTCCGCATCACCTTGTACAACAGATAAGCCTTTGCTCACACAAAGGTTCACCCCTTGTGGGCTGATTTCAAGGCCGCGGCCCTGCACCTGTTTTTCATTAACCAGATAATCTAAAAGCTGCCCGTCTGCACAACCCACATCAAGCACACGGGTTTGTGGCTCAATCAAATCGGCAATGACCTGTAAATCAACACGAATGGACTTGATGCTATTCATTGATCAATCCCCGCCTTAAGGCCGCACCGTTTAAAAAACCATAAAGTACAGATTCAAACTCAGGTTCTTTTAATAAAAACGCATCATGACCTTTATCAGAGACCACATCCACATAGGATACATTCGCCGCTGCCCCGGTTAGGCCGCGCACAATCACTCGGCTTTCTTCAGGTAGATAATGCCAATCCGATGAAAAAGACACCACGCAAAAACGGATTTCAGTTTCTTTAAAGACTTCCGCAAGCTTGCCTTTGCCATGGGTTGTAGCCAGATCAAAATAATCCATGGCGCGTGTGACATACAGATACGAATTGGCATCAAAACGCTCAACAAAGCTGATGCCTTGATGGCGCAAGTAACTTTCGATTTGAAAATCAGCTTCAAAACCAAAAGTGACTTTCTCACGATCTTGCAGGCGACGCCCGAACTTTTGCGTCAAAGCCCCTTCAGACATATAAGTGATATGGGCTGCCATACGTGCTACTGACAGGCCCGCGCGTGGTTTTTTATTTTCCGCCAGATAGCGCCCTGCACACCAATCCGGGTCTGCCATAATGGCTTGGCGACCGACCTCGTAAAAAGCGATATTTTGCGCACTATGGGTTGCTGCTGTGGCAATGGGGAGGCAAGAGAAAACGCGCTCAGGATAGGCTGCGGCCCATTCCAAGGCCTGCATTCCGCCCATGGAGCCACCGATCACACTAAAGAGCGTTTCAATCTCGAGATAGTCTAATAATAAAGCTTGGGCGCGCACCATATCGCCAATGGTGATGACCGGAAAATCAACACCCCAAGGCTGGTTGGTTTCAGGATTAATCGCTGCTGGGCCAATGGTCCCCATACAGCCGCCCAAAACGTTTGAGCAGATAACAAAATATTTATCCGTATCAATCGGCTTACCCGGTCCAACCATGGTTGTCCACCAACCGGGCTTACCTGTGACCGGATTTACATCGGCAACAAACTGATCTCCGGTTAGGGCATGGGTGACCAAAACCGCGTTGGTTTTATCTTTATTAAGCGTGCCATAGGTCTGATAGGCCAATGGAAAAGAGCTGAGTTCCACCCCGCAATCCAGACGCAAAGGAACATCAACACCCAAAATTGCTTTTAGTGTTGGGAAATCATCCGCATACGGATTGATGCTTATGGATGTCTCGTTACTCATGAGTGCTTTATGACATAAATATCCTTTACGAACCGTTAGCTAGGCTGGAAAAGATGCAGGGTCAACCTATTTCATACATTTAATATATAAAAATTGCGCAAACAAAGCGCCCTTTTCTCAATGTTTCCTTTGCCTTTCGCCCCCTTTCGGATTATTCCTATGAGAAATCATAACCACTTAAATGAGCGATAAAACTCATGTCTGAATTAAAACTTGCTGATTTGCGCAAAGAAATCGACCGAATTGACGACACCATCCACGACCTGTTGATGGAACGTGCCCAAGTTGTTGATAATGTGCGCGCTGCCAAAGGGGCAGAAGGTATCAAACTACGCCCGGGCCGTGAAGCCGAGGTTTTGCGCCGCTTAATCGCCCGCCACCATGGCACTTTCCCCAAAGGGGCCTTGGTGCGTATTTGGCGCGAAGTCATGTCGGCTTACCTGAAATTACAGGGCCATTTGGCTATGGCTGTATACATGCCACAGCCCGGTGCAGCTTATTGGGATTTGGCGCGTGATCAATATGGCTCACAAACCCCCATGACCTCTCACGCTTCTGTTCGCGGTGTGATCGGTGCGGTTCAAAGTGGCGACGCAGCCATTGGTGTTTTACCTGTTCCAACCATGGTCGATACGGACCCATGGTGGCGCCATATTTATTCGCGTGGTGAAAACACACCGCAAATTCTCTCGCGCCTGCCTGTTGCTTCAACAGAAAAAGTCCGTGGCACATTTGAAGAAGCCCTCATCATTGGCCTGCCCTCTGATGATCATACGGAAAATGAGCGTTACTACACCGCCCTTGAATTTAATCAAGAAGTCAGCCCGCGCACCGTTCTTGCCAATTTTGCGGCTGTAGGTCTTGATGTTGATATCCAAGGCACCTGGTATGATGAGAGCATGCGGGATCAATGCCTTTTCTTAATTGAGGCCGATATGGTGCTGACACAGGATATGGCTGAAATGCAAACATTCATTGAAAAATCAGAAGCAACTGTGACAGGCATGCAAAAGCTCGGGGCTTACGCCGTGCCGTTCACTTCTGATGAATTAAAATAAAACAGATAGTAGTTGGGAAGTTGAAAATGGGTTTGTTAACACCGCGTCCGGGCATCATGGACATCACACCCTATAAAGGTGGTGAATCAGCAATTAAGGGCGTTTCACGCATCATAAAGCTGGCATCAAACGAAGGCCCGTTTGGCCCTGCACCAAGTGCGGTTGAAGCCATGAAGAAAACGTCAGAAACCCAACACCGCTATCCTGATGGTGGGGCAACAGCCTTGCGCAACAAACTGGCTGCAAAATATAACATTGATGCAGAACGTATCGTCTGTGGGGCAGGTTCTGATGAACTACTCGGCCTCTTATGCCGTGCCTATGCGGGACCGGGCGATGAAGTGCTTTATTCCGACCATGGTTTCTTGATGTATCCAATCGCAGCCAAGGCCGCGGGCGCAACCCCTGTCACCGCCATGGAAACGGACCTGACAACAGATGTCACAGCCCTTCTTAGTGCCGTAACAGAAAAAACAAGAATCGTTTTTGTTGCCAACCCGAATAACCCGACAGGCACCTATATTCCAAAATCGGAAATGAACCGCCTGCGCCAAGGTCTGCGCGATAATATCTTGCTGGTGATTGACGCAGCCTATGCTGAATTTATGACTGAAGATGATTATGATGCGGGTATTGAGCTGGTAGAGCGCACCCAAAACACCGTCATGACACGCACATTTTCAAAAATGTATGGTCTGGGCGGGGTACGTCTGGGGTGGTCTTATGCCTCAGAAGAAATCACCGATGTGCTCAACCGTGCGCGCAACCCATTTAACGTCACTTCTCTTGCCTTGGCGGCAGGTGAGGCGGCCCTTGATGATGAATTATTTGTTGCCAAAACACGCAAGCACAACACAAAATGGCTGCGTTGGGTTGAAGACGAGGTGCGCAAGCTTGGCCTTGAATGTACCACAAGCTATGCTAATTTTGCGCTGATCCGCTTTCCCCATCAAGAAGGTCATTCCTCACGCCAAGCTGATGCATTTTTGCGCACACAAGGTATTATCGTGCGCCAAATGGCAGCTTATGGGCTGGGGGATTGTTTGCGTGTTTCTATCGGTGCAGAAGATGAAATGAGCGCATTTATGGACGCTTTGAAAGAATTTATGAGTAAGTAACATGTCAAAAGACGGCATCCTTTTTGATCGCATCGCCTTTATCGGCATTGGCCTGATCGGCTCTTCTCTGGCACTCAGTGCAAGAAAGACCAATTCCGCAAGCCATATTACCGTGTGTGATATCAATAAAGCCCATCGCGATAAAGCTTTGGAGCTAGGCATTTGTGATACAGCCACGGGTGATTTTATTGAAGCGGTCAAGGATGCCGACCTTGTTGTCATCTGCACTCCCCCCGGTGTGTGTGGGGATGCTGCGGCTGCCTTTGCACCGGGCTTAAAAGAAGGTGCCATTGTTTCTGATGTGGGATCGGTTAAACAGGCCATCATCCATGATGTGTCCCAACATTTACCAGATGGCATCCATTTTGTCCCTGCCCACCCCATTGCAGGGACTGAACATTCCGGCCCTGAAGCTGGTTTTGCCGAATTGTTTGATAAACGCTGGTTGATCTTGACCCCACCTGCGGGCACAGATGAAGAAGCGGTTAAAAAAGTCTCCACCTTGTGGGAACGTGCAGGTTCCACCATCGAGGTGATGGACGCCCAGCACCATGATATGGTGTTGGCCATTACCTCTCACCTGCCCCACCTGATTGCTTTTACAATCGTGGGCACAGCGGATGATCTTGGTGATCATTTAAAACAGGAAGTTATTAAATTTTCCGCTTCTGGTTTTCGTGACTTCACCCGTATTGCCGCCTCTGATCCCGTCATGTGGCGTGATGTTTTCTTGAACAACAAAGAAGCCGTTTTAGAAATCCTTCAGCGTTTTAGTGAAGACCTGACCTTCTTGCAACGCGCTATTCGCTGGGGCGAAGGGGACAAGCTAGAAGAGCTCTTCACCCGTACACGTGAAATCAGACGCGACATTATTGAAGCGAATCAGGCTTAAGTCCTATTTACAAACCTAAAATGCCATAATACTGAAAACAAGAAACTATAGCCAATCTTTCTACCTATAGTTATTGTGCACCGCCGACATAACCATTGATTGGCTAGATGCGACGCAGCATATTTATAGTTTTTTACATTTAAAACGCATAAATCTTCTTTGCTGCTATCCCCGCCCACTTAAAATATCGTAGACTAATTCTTATTTTATAATGAGTTAGCTATCTACATTTGGATACTATCCTAAAGATAAAAGTGCATTACATTTCTTTAAAAATGCACAAAACCGGGTTCCTTTTTCTGCACCATTAAGGCACCTGATAACAGCGGAGAATTTTGAATGCACAAATTAATAAGTGTACATAGATTTTTTAGTTTCATACTCGTCTTAGGGATGAGCATGGCACTTAGTCATACGAGCTTTGCTGAAAAAATTACGCCGAGTAAAGTTTATCAGGTTACCGAAGATATCTTGTTGCAGCTTAAACGCATGCATGATGCAAACCTGACCATACCAAACCTCTCAAAAGTCCATCTGGATTTACCACCGCGCCTGCCGCGCCATGTGATCCAGCAGGCCTTAAATGTCCGGTCAAAAATTCAGATGCTCAAGCGCGTTAACGGTATGAAACCCGTTGAGCTTAAAGCACCTCCTGTAAAAGAAGTAACACCTGGCGATGTTATGGATGTCGCAAAAGTAATTTTAGAAGAGCTTGTGAATTTTGATAAAGCTTATGGACTGTCGCCTTTTAAGAAAAGCGCCAAACTGGTTGAGGGTAAATCACCAACCGATGTTTATGCCAACCTACTGCGTGCCCAAGCTATGATCGTTCAGCTCGGCATTCCGGGTACAGTCCCTAACCAAGTCTATAACAATGCGCTATCTGTCTCACAAGAAATCAAATTCATCAGTGCGGCTGTGAATAAAACTGTTCTTGTTGATGCACCTTCACCTTCCATTGGCAAGAAACCAGCTGATGCCTATACACTGGCTTTTTATGCCCTTAAAGGCATTCAGACCCTTTCTAAAAAGAAAGAGTATTCTATTCCAAAGGGTGTGATCATGCCTAAGCGTATTAAAAAAGGCATTAAACCCGGTGATGTACAGCAACTGCTTCTTTTTTGCCTCGCTGAGCTTTCTTCCATGAAGGTTGCTGTTGGCTCAAAAGAGGAGTTGATCCTACCCAAACCGGCGGCAGGCCAAACACCTTCAACCGTGTTTGACCAATTAGGCCTTGTTAACCGTCAAATTCAATCCATGCAGTGGTAAGGGAGGCCAGAGATGAATACAGAAACACAAGAAAACACTCAGGCTAAAAAACGTGGGCTTGGCTTTAAAATCACCATGCTCGGAATTTTACCCGTCCTGCTCATGGCAGGCTTAAACCTTGGTGTTGGCTATAAAAACGGTGTGCTTTTTCATGACACACTAACGACACTTGAAGAAAAAGCCACAACGGCAGATGACCTGCAATATGCAAGTTCAGGCGTGCGCAAAAGCTTGATCAATGTGCGCGATGATTTTGCAAGCTTAACGAATTTTCATCAAAAAAGCATTCTCCAGCGCCAACAATTAGCTGTGCATAAAACCCGTGAGTTACGCACAGGCATGGAAAAAGTTTTCATCAAGCTCCAGCAAGATGTTGCCGAGCTCGGTAAGGTCCTGAACAGCCAAGCCATGATTGATACAAAAGGCAAGCTAACTGAAAAAGAAGCCAAACGCCTGCGCTATCTGGTGCGTACAGCCAACAACCTGCCCCGCCTGTTTGAACTTTATAGCGAGTCAAATGAACGTAGCTTGAAGTTCCTTGGTAATCGCCGTTCTGATAGTGCTGCAAATAACTTCATTTATGAAGAAGCTTCACGCCAAGCTGTTTTGCAAAAAACGCTTGACCATAGCGCTGATATTCTTGATGAGCTTCTTTTTGAAATTCAACGCGAAGCAACCCAAGCCCGCAACGAGTTTGAAGAGTCTGTGCTTGACCAACTTGATTCCACAAAAACCCTCACCATCGTCATCGTTGGTGCTGTCTGTGTGGTCCTGATTTTCGTCACAATGGGTTTCGCCTCACGCAAAATCTCGGCTCCCCTAACCAATATGGTTGATGCTATGGGACGTTTGAGTAAAGGTGAGCTGGATGTTGAAATCCCGGATAACCAGCAAGACGAAATTGGTGATATGGCCAATGCACTTGATGTGTTTAAGCAAAATCTTATTGATAACAAACGCATGAGTGAGGAGCGCGAACATGAACGTGAACGTGCTGCTGCTGAACAAAAAGCTCAACGCAATGAGTTGGCTGATGACTTTGAAAGTAAGGTTGGCGAAGTTGTAAACTCTGTTGCAAGCTCTTCATCTCAGCTACAATCAACAGCCAAAGACATGAGTGAGATTGCTGCGCGCAACCAAGAACGTGCAGGTAATGCAACACAAGCCGCAACCAATGCGACCACAAACGTGCATACGGTGGCCTCTGCTGCAGAAGAGCTCAGCAATTCCATTAACGAGATTGCCCGTCAGGTTGCTGAATCTGCCACCATGGCAGCCCAAGCAGCCACACAGGCTGAAACCACAAATGGCACCATGCGTGAGTTGGCTGATGCCGCAGCTAAAATCGGTGAGGTTATTAACCTGATTACCGACATTGCCGAACAAACCAACCTTCTTGCACTGAACGCCACTATTGAGGCCGCACGTGCAGGCGAGGCTGGTAAGGGCTTTGCGGTTGTGGCAAGTGAGGTGAAAAACCTTGCTAACCAAACGGCAAAAGCAACCGATGAGATCGCCCAACAGATCACGGCTATTCAAGGCACCACAGAAAATGCGGTTGGTGCCATTGATGAAGTTTCAACCATGATCGATCATATGAACGAGGTCTCTTCTGCCATTGCCGCAGCCGTTGAAGAACAAGGTGCGGCCACGCAGGAAATCGCCTCTAACGTTGAGCAAGCAGCCCATAGTACACAGGATGCTTCCAACGATATGGAGGAGGTTTCACAAAGTGCAGCGCGCAACGGAACGGCAGCCTCTGATGTCTTAAGTGCGGCTGAAGCCCTTTCCTCACAATCTGTGGCCTTGCGCCACGAAGTTGATGACTTCTTAAATCAGGTTCGTGCCGGATAAGGAAGTTAAAGACACTCAATAAAAACGGGAGAGACCTTTATTGGTCTCTCCCGTTTTTATTGGTGGGCCTTTTAATGTTTCCTTGAGACAAGAAAATTAACGTGAAACATTGATCATCAATATAGAACACCTACATAAGAGAAAGGTAAAGGTAGGACTAAAATGAAACGCTATTTCATTCTTATTTTTTGTTTCAGCCTTATTTGTGGCCTCAAAAGCGCAAACGCGCTTGAGCTCAGGGTTTCTTCAATCTCATATCCGCCACTGGTGGAAGATGAGCAAAAAGGCATTGTGGTTGCCCTGACCAATGCTGCCTTGGCTGAAACATCTTATGAAGCGACTTTCAGGCTGTACCCATGGGCGCGCGCGTTAAATTTTGCCGTTAAGGGCAGAAGCGATGCCATCACGCCCGTTTTTAAAAGTGAAGAGCGTGAAAAAAACCTGCTCTTTCATCAAACGCCACTTTTCTCACTGGATATGATGCTGTTTAGACCGCACTTTAAAGGCGATGAGTTTGAAGGAACGGTGGCTTCCATTTCCAACAGCCGCGTCGCTTTCATTGTGGGTACACAATTAAATGCAGACTTTGATGCGGCAAAAACCGATGGTCGCTTAATCCCTATTTTTGTGAATAGCCTTGATCAACAAATGAAGCTTTTAAAGGCTGAGCGTGTGGATTATGTGGTTGCTGAACAGTATGCAGGTAAGAAAAAGCTCCATGAGCTGGGCTTGTCCAAAGACATAAAAACAAGCCGCATTCCCATTACCTCTAACCCTATCTATATCGCGCTGAGCAAAAAGAGTTCAACCTCCCTCACCCCACATCAAATAGACAAAGCCATTGCCAAAATTCAAAAGAACGGACGCTATCAAAAGATATTAGAGAGCTATCTCAGCGCACCCTAAGCACACCCTTTACTTTATTGCGATAAATCCGCTCACCTAATAAAACACTCAAGATCACGCCATAGAGAAGCGGTTCGCGCAAGTCTGCTTTAACCAGTAAAAAGAAATGCACGACCCCCATGATGGCAATGGGATAAACAAGCTTATGGAGCTTCTTCCATCTCCCTGCACCAATTTTGCGCACCATTGCTTTGGGTGAGGTGATCGCCAGTGGAATAAGCAGGAACAAGGCGCCCATACCAATGGTGATATAGGGGCGTTTCACAATATCTTTCCAGATGGTTGCCCAATCAAAGAAATGATCAACGCCAATATAAGTAACCAGATGCATAAAGGCATAAAAGAAAGCAAACAGGCCAATCATGCGGCGATAACGCATCACCCCATTCCAACCTGTAATGCGCCTTAACGGACTAATCGCGAGCCCGAGTAATAAAAACCGCAAAGTCCAATCCCCAAGGTCGCGCAAGATATACTCAATAGGGTTTGCGCCAAGCTGGCTTGTAAAAACGCCATAGACCAGCCATAGGATGGGTAAGAGACAGACCATAAAGACAAGCGGTTTCAGGGGCCATTTACGCACTGCACCCATTAAAAGGATTTCCTTAAATCCATGTCTTTATAGAGGCTGGCGACTTCTTCCCCGTAGCCATTAAACATAGCCGTTGGCTGGCGGAAGAACTCACCAATGCGGCGCTCTTTTGATTGGGTCCAGCGTGGATGGTCTACTTGCGGGTTCACATTGGCGTAAAAACCATATTCATTAGGTGCCTGTTTCATCCATGTTGAGGTGGGTTGTTCTTCAACAAAACGAATGCGCACGATGGATTTAATGGATTTAAAACCATATTTCCATGGCACGACCAAACGCACAGGTGCACCATTTTGCGTTGGTAACTCTTCCCCAAAAATACCTGTCGCCAGAAGTGTGAGAGGATGCATGGCTTCATCAAGACGCAGACCTTCAATATAGGGCCATGGAATGATGGGGTATTTTTGTGCCGGAAATTGTTTTTCGTCCACAAGGGTGGTGAATTCCACATATTTTGCTTTTGAGTTAGGCTCAAACTTTTTCAAGATACTGCCAAGTTCCACCCCAACCCACGGGATGACCATGGACCATGCTTCCACACAGCGCATGCGATAAATGCGTTCTTCCTGCTGGAATTTCATCAGCTCTTCAATATCAAGTGTGCCGGGTTTATCACAAAGCCCATCAACTTGAATAGCCCAAGGCCGTGCTTTAAATTCGGCTGAATTATCAATTGGGTCCGTTTTACCAGTGCCGAACTCGTAAAAATTATTATAGCCGGTCACTTCATCATATTTATTAATAGGCTCATCCGTACTAAAAGGGCTTTTGATGATCCCGTCAATTTTATTGGGCATGGCGGCTTGCGCGCGCATTGACCATGGCATAAGTGCCGCACCTGCAACGCCCACAGACATTTGTAAAAAACGCCTACGGTCCAGATACACAGATTTCGGAGTGATTTCGAAAGATTTCGGGTCGCTTGCAATTGTATTTTTTATCAACATGGTCAAAGACTCTACATAAAAGGTTACCTGTTATCTAATGTAATATGGTAAAGGATTTCATGCGCCCAACATTTAATAACATTTTCGTGAGCACAGATGTCTACTGAAGAACGCATCACAGAATTGGAAATACGACTGAGCCATCAAGAAACAACGATTGATGAGCTCAATGCGACCGTATTTGAACAATGGCAATCAATTGATAGTCTCACAAAAGAGTTATTATCGCTCAAAAATCGCATGAAAGCTTTAACGCCCAGCGAGATTGATGACGCGCCTTACCTTCCCCCACATTATTAAGGATATACATCGTGATTAAATACACTTTGCAATGTTCACAAGGTCATGTTTTTGAAGACTGGTTTGCCAGCTCTTCCAAATTTGATGAAATGTCTGAAAATGGCGAACATAGCTGCCCTGAATGTGGTTCAAGCGATGTGGCAAAAACCATTATGGCCCCTAATGTCGCCAATGCAGCTGCTACCCCACCCGCCCCAAGCTGTGGCGCTGCTGGTGGATGTAGTAATATGGGCTGTCCGGCAATGCAGAACTAGGATGCGCATCTGGCTCATCCTTGCTGGCCTTATGGGGGCACAAACGGTTATTGCAGGTGCGATTTCAGCCCATGCAGACCTTGATAGCGCTTCAATCATCCTCATTGATAAAGCCGTCCAGTATGAAATCTGGCATGCTTTGGCCTTGGTCGGCATCGCAATTTTAGCTAAAGAAAAATCCCGCATCATTACCATTGCGGGATGTTGTTTTACAGCAGGCGTGGCCTTATTCTGTGGCACGCTTTATATGAAGGGCTTTTGGGAAATGAGCCTTTTCCCCATGTCCGCCCCCATTGGCGGCACCAGCTTTATTTTAGGTTGGCTTTGCCTTGCCTTATATGGTTTTATGCGTGACCGCTAGACGCAACAGTCGGTGCCTTTGAAACAGGCTCGATCCCTGATAAATCCATATCAAAGACATTATGTTCATATCGAACAGTCATCGCAACACCGCCAAATTCTGTCGGGGTGATCATTTTGCGTGCTTTTCGGGGCAGCGGAATCCCCGCCTTTTTTGAATAAAGCACCATGACTGCAATGGTCGTTGCATGATCAAAGACTTTGCGCGAGACCTCATCATTGGCTGCGGTTGAGACTTTGGCTACAATATTAAACTCATCCCCGCCCATGACCTTGATGCCACTGACATTGGCCTCGCCTTCTTTGCGGGCCTGATAAAACATCAGAGCTTTGCGCAATTCAATTTCGCTGAACTCAATACGTCTAACTTCAACAGGCATTTTCACTCACCAATACTTAACCATGGGTTCAAGAATAGCCGAAAATTAAATAGTTTCATCCCTAAAATAGGTGAGATTACGTAGTTTTTTATAAAATTTTATGAAAATTATATTTTAATAAGCATTGTCAATACCTTAGCTTCAACCCGTAAAACTTTTTTTCCTTTTTTAGGCACCATAATGTTCTTCTGTTGGCAAAAAACAAGCAAGGCTGTGACCATATCGCGATCACGCATGGCTAAGGTTTTGCCATTTTGAAAAGTGAAAATCAGCCGCCCACCCGCTTCTTCTTTAACTTCACTCAAGGCAGCAGATGGCAAATCAACCCCGACCTTTTCTTTAAAAATATAAAGGGCCGCCTGAATTTCAGTTAAATTAAAAACGATTTTTCTAAGTTCATTTGCCATGATTTTCAAAACACCTTTTTAATGCGCTTCTTCCCAATTATTACCGACCCCAATATCCACGACTAGTGGTACGCTCAATTGGGCTGCGCCCTCCATCACTTCTTTAAGGACTTCCTTTGTTTTTTCAACTTCATCAGGAAGCACCTCTAAAACAAGTTCATCATGAACCTGTAATAAAACCAGTGAGGATAGCCCCGCCTTATTTAAAGCCTCAGGCAAGCCAACCATGGCGCGTTTAATGATATCAGCCGCCCCGCCTTGGATCGGTGCGTTAATAGCAGCACGCTCCCCATAAGCACGGCGCGCGCCATTTTTGTCATTAATGCCGGGGATGAAACATTTGCGCCCCATAAACGTGGTGACATAGCCCTTATCGCGGGCTTCATCCTTAGCCTCTTCCATAAAGGTGCGAATGCCCGGATATTGTTCAAAATAGGCTTCGATATAGTCCTTGGCTTCCCCATTGGAAATGCCCAGCTGTTTTGCCAAGCCATATTGGGATTGCCCATAAATGATCCCGAAGTTAATCGCCTTGGCATTGCGCCGAACCATGGGGTCCATGCCTTCAACAGGCACACCAAAGACTTGAGATGCGGTTAAGGCGTGAATATCAATGCCTTTGAGGAAAGCCTCTTTTAAGGAGTCAATTTCTGCCACATGGGCAAGCAGGCGCAACTCGATCTGTGAATAATCCGCCGCCATCAACACTTTACCCTCATCAGCCACAAAAGCCCGGCGGATACGACGGCCCTCTTGTGTGCGGATGGGAATATTTTGCAAGTTTGGATCAGATGAGCTTAAACGCCCTGTTGAGGTCACAGCTTGCTGGAAAGAGGTATGAACACGCCCTGTCTTGGCATTTACTTGTGAGATCAACGCATCGGCATATGTGCTTTTCAGCTTGGAAAGCTGGCGCCATTCCATAACCTTTACGGGCAGTTCATGCCCCGCATCAACGAGCTTTTCTAGAACGCCGACACCTGTTTGATAAGCCCCTGTTTTACCTTTTTTCCCACCGGGAAGTTCAAGGTCATCAAACATCACTTCACCCAACTGCTTGGGCGAGCCGATGTTAAATTCTTTCCCTGCCAGGGCATGAATTTCTTTTTCAAGTTCAGCCAAACGCAAGGCAAATTCATCACTAATGGCGCGCAATTCCTGCACGTCCACCTTAATGCCATTGCCTTCAATCAAAGCCAGTACTGAAATCAACGGGCGTTCCATAGTTTCATAAAGGGTGGTGTTTTTATTGCCAACCAACTGAGGCTTTAACAATTGATGCAGGCGCAAGGTGATATCAGCATCTTCTGCGGCATAATCGCGCGCTTTTTCCAGTTCCACCAAATCAAAGGTAATCTGTTTTTTACCCGTACCACAGACTTCTTTAAACGGGATGGGTTTATGACCGAAATGAAGCTCGGAAAGTTCATCCATACCATGACCATGTTGGGAACCTTCATTGATGTATGAAAGTACCATGGTGTCATCAATGGGCGTAACCTTCATGCCCCCATTCTCAGGATTTGCCAGCACGAGCATATCGTATTTAATATTCTGTCCGACTTTTAAGACGGTTTCATCTTCAAGCAGGCTTTTAATCAAGCTGGTTGCTTTATCAAAGCTGACCTGCACTGGCGCATCACTTGGCCCCTCATCATCACCAAAAAGAGAAGTTTGCGCCGCTTGGGCTGATTTATGGCGCAAGGGAATATAACAAGCCTTGCCCACTTCATAAGATAAAGACACCCCAACCAATGTGGCACTTAACGCATCAAGACTATCGGTTTCCGTATCAACCGCAACAGTGCCTTTGAGACGTGCGGCTTCAATCCAGCGTGCCAATGTGGCTTCATCTTGAACAAGCTCATATTTTGTTTCTTTTGGGCAAAGCTCTGCCATAGAAGGTAGTGCGACCTCACCATCTTTGCGCTCAGTCGCCCCCCCCTCATCTTGGGCGACATCGACACCAAATTTTGAAGCAACCCGCGTGATCAGAGATTTAAAGCCCTGCTCTTCAAAGAAATTGATCAGCTTTTCAGCATCAAACTGCTGATTGGCAAAATCAGAAAGCGGTACATCAATTGGCACATCCTGACACAGCGTCACCAATTCTTTTGAAACACGTGCCATTTCGGCCTGTTCGATTAAACGCTCCCGGCGTTTATTCTGTTTAATTTCAGAAGCGCGCTCCAGCAAAGTTTCCAGATCGCCATACTCATTGATCAACAATGCCGCTGTTTTGGGGCCAATACCTTCAACACCGGGCACATTATCTGAGCTATCACCTGCCAAAGCCTGCACATCAATGACACGTTCTGGGCCAACACCGAATTTTTCAACCACTTCATCATGTTTGATAATGCGGTTTTTCATGGTGTCATACATGCAGATATGGTCATCCACCAGCTGCATCAAATCTTTATCAATGGACACGATGGTGACATCTGAGCCCATTTTTGAAGCCTGCTTGGCATAGGTTGCAATCAGGTCATCGGCCTCATAGCCTGCCATTTCAACGCGTGCCACATTAAACGCTTCAACCGCTTCACGCACAAGGTCAAACTGGGGGATCAAATCATCAGGCGGCGGCGGGCGGTGCGCCTTATATTCAGGATAGACATCATTTCGAAAGGTCTTGCGCGCGGTATCAAACACAACAGCCACATGATCTGCATCCGTATCGCTCAACAGCTTCATCAGCATGGAGCAAAAACCATAAACAGCCCCAACGGGCGTGCCATCAGATCGGGTCATAGGGTTGCGCATATTGGCGAAATATGCACGGAAGATGAAGCTGGAACCGTCAATCAAATAAACATGTTCGGGCTTGGCTGTTTGTGTCGTTGTATCAGTCATAAAGAGACTATAGCGAAGCCGAACCAACGTTCAAGAAGGAAGATTATATTTTAGGGTCAGGACCTATTAATTTAATGTGTTTGGTTTATTAAAAATACCACAAGGCAAGGAAATGGCTTGCAGGAAGTACTTGTACTTTCAAAAGTCTTTGACGCTGCATTTGTGGCATTTTTAATAAATCCCGAAGGGACAGGATGAATTTGAAGAAAGCTGTCGTTATACCCCCCTTAAAGTACAAATACTTCTGCGGGGACTATACCTAATCCTTCTTCAAATTCATCTCTGCCAAACTCAATAAATTAATAGGTCCTGACCCTAGGTCTTAATCACAGAGTTTTGAATATTCACCGATATGTTCTTCAAGAACACGCATCTGGATTTTCTCAATCTCTTTGCTCTTTTCCATTTTGCGCAACACTTCATTCAATTTTGGCACTAACGCGGCATGGCTTTTATGAACCATATGAAATTCATCATATTCTTCAATGGGGCTCGTGCAGTAAATATTACGGGGCTTTACCTTACTGGCAGCTTCCAAACCATCAAGCTTGCCATAAATAAGATAATCAAAACGCTTCTTGCTGAGCATACGCATGCCGATTTCAAAGGAGGGCACCAAATCATGCTTCTTACCCACAAGCTTGCTCTCGATATATTTATAACCAAGATAGGTTGCAGCACGTTTCTTGTTAATATCATCCCAGTTTTTCACACTCAATACAGGTGATGGGGAAAAAACGGCGACCTGAAACTTCCACAGCGGCACATCAACCTTCAAGAGGTTTTCATTTTTTATCATGACCTTTTCAAGGCGCATGACCACACCGTCATTTAAGCCTGAATTACTTTCTTTAATAGCACGCGATCCGGGACGTTGTTTCACCATAATTGTATGACCCAAACGGCCATAAGCCTCTTTAAGAATCTCAGCACCCATTAAATCGATTAAAGAATTTTGTCGCGCGCTTAATTCAAAGACTCCGGCCTGTGCAGGCAAGCTTCCTATAAATATCAGGCATATAAAAAATAGTTTTTTCAACATTGTACTTATCTACTTTCCCCAAAGCGGCCCGGATCATAGATAAATTTTGATAAAATTAAAAGTAATCTCTAGTTGGGAAGAACAATACCATCAATCCATTAGGCTTATTTATAATATGATATATAACATAAATAGATCGCACTCTTAATATGATAGTTATCATACAGTCAAATAAATAAAAAAGGACCCTCGCCCTTGACGAGAATCCTTTTGCATCTAAATCACTTCTCAGAAAGATCGTTCTTAATGCCCGTGCAATTGAACGCCTTCTTTCAGTACATAATGTCTGGAGCAATATGGGCAAACAACCTCGTTAGAATGTTCCTGTTGAATGGTCAGGAATACACGTGGATGGCCCGCTGCACCGCCGTCGCCATCACAAGCAACAGATGCGGTTTCTACCTCGATGATTTCTTCAGGCTTCATAAATGCCCCCTAAAAACATTGTCATTAACTAAACTCAATGATACCGATTGCCATATAAGATTACAACCGGAGCAAATCTCGTGACAGCTTCTATAGCGCAAAATGAACCTAAAGACACCTCAAATTCAACGCCCAAAGCGGCAATTGAGGTCAAAAATCTCTCCAAGACCTATAAAAGTGCGTACGGGCAGCCGGAAAAACATGCGCTTAATGATGTAAGCCTGACCATCCCGCAAGGCTCCTTCTTTGCCCTGCTTGGGCCAAACGGCGCGGGTAAATCCACATTCATCAATATCCTTGCCGGGCTGGTGGTTAAAACCTCAGGTGAGGCCCGCATTTGGGATTATGATATTGAAGATCAAATGCGCGCTGCACGGCGTTCTATCGGCATTGTCCCCCAAGAGCTTAACCTTGATCCTTTTTTCACCCCACGTGAATTAATGGAGGTTCAAGCGGGCCTTTATGGCGTTCCGAAAAACCAACGCCGCACCGATGAGATCCTTGACGCCGTTGGTTTGGCAGATAAAGCCTCTTCCTATGCCCGCACCCTTTCAGGGGGGATGCGCAGACGTTTGCTGGTGGCAAAGGCCATGGTCCATTCCCCGCCTATTTTGGTTTTGGATGAACCCACAGCCGGTGTTGATATTGAACTTCGCATGCAGCTTTGGGATTATGTGCGCGAGCTTAACCGCCAAGGCACTACCGTGTTGCTGACCACCCACTATCTAGAAGAAGCCGAAGAGCTTTGTGATAAAGTCGCCATCATCAACCATGGTCGCCTTGTGGCTTGTGATGAGACACAGACCCTGCTTTCAAAAATGGATGCCAAAGAGCTGAGCGTCACCGTCAGTGAAACTTTAAGCGAGGTCCCTGATATTCTGCGTGGGCATGGCTATAAGGTTGCACTTCATCACAATAACCAGTTGAGCTTTCAATATAGCCCGTCAAAAGTGGAAATTGCTAAAATCCTTGATCTGGTTTCACAGGCAAAGCTCACAGTCTCAGACCTGACCACCAAAGAAAGCGATCTTGAAGACCTGTTCTTACAACTCACCCGTGAAGATAATGCAAAAATCGCTTAAAAGCCTGCTGGTTGTTTTCTTACTGGCTGCCTGCACCCCGCATATGGAAGGTGCCGGCGCGCCACATGCTGTTGCTGATATTACAAAAGATCATTTCCTCATGCACGATGAGGCAAAGCTGCCTTTGCGCATCTGGCCTGCAAAGGGTGAGAAAAAAGCCATTTTACTGGGTGTGCATGGTTTTAATGATTATGGCAATTTCCTAAATCCAGATGCGCCGGAACATTTTACCCAAAATGGGATTGAGCTGATTACCTATGACCAGCGCGGTTTTGGACAAGCCCCCCATCGTGGTATGTGGGCAGGGACCCAAACCCTAAAAAACGATCTTGCCAAGATCATTCACCTCATCCATGCCCGAAATGAAGACCTTCCCCTCTTCGTCCTTGGCGAAAGCATGGGCGGGGCCATTGTCATGAATACATTGGCGAGCGTGAAACCACTTCCCGTTGAAGGTATTATTTTATCGGCCCCTGCTGTATGGGGCATGCGCATCTGGCCTTGGTATCAAAAGGCAGGGCTTTATTTGATCAGCCATACCCTGCCTTGGCTTAAGCTCAGCGGTGGCGGCATCGTGCAACCAACGGATCATCTTGAAAACTGGAAAAACTGGTCACGTGACCCATTGGTGATTAGAGGCACCCGCGTTGATGCCATCTTTGGGGTCAGCCAAGCCATGGAAGCCGCCCTTGAAAGCGCCCCCCATATTCAAACCCCAACCTTGGTTCTTTATGGTGCAAAGGATGAGGTCATCCCCAAAAACGCCACCAAGGCCATGCTGGGACTTATGCAGCACACTCCAAAGCTGGCGTATTACCCTGAGGGCTGGCACTGGCTGCCTAGAGATATCAACGCCCCTATCGTGTGGAAAGATATTGTCAGTTGGATAAAGGCGCGCAACAAGGCCCTACCCTCACAGGCAGACATCAATGCTTTTGAGCGCCTCGCCCAGAGTGATTAAAGCTCAACCGCCTCAATTACCCATTCTTCCCCACAGGCGGACTCGGTCCATTCTTCCATGGAAGAAAGCGTCAAAATGGCATGCATATAATCAGCTGCCACCCCTTTAATGGGAATGCGATAGCTGTTAAAGCGGCTTACGACTGGTGCGAACATAGCATCGGCAATGGAAAACTGACCAAAAAGAAACGGGCCACTTTGCCCGAAGCGTTGGCGGCAACTTGTCCAAATCTCAATAATGCGGTTAATGTCTTCCTGACACAGGCTGCTGGGGCTAAACCCATCAATGGTACGCCGAATATTCATCGGCATGTCGTTGCGGATATTAAAAAAGCCCGAATGCATTTCATAAGAGACCGAGCGCGCAATCGCACGAGCCTCTGTTTCAACGGGCCAAAGTCCCGCATCAGGGTTTTCTTCATTGAGATATTCACAGATTGCCAGCGAATCCCAAATCTCTTGATCTTTAAACTTTAAAACCGGCACTTTGCCCGAAGGCGAATGTTTGAGCAGTTCCTCTTTAAAGTCCCCCTCAAACAGGGGCACAACGATTTCATCAAAATCCAGCCCCAAATGCTTCATCACCAACCAAGGGCGCAAGCTCCAAGAAGAATAATTGCGATTCCCCAGAATAATCTTCATATCAGACATGGCTTATTCCTCTGTTAATAGTGAGCGATCAAAGAAGCGATAACACCCGCGCCCCTCTTCCTTACTTACATATAAGGCTTTATCTGCGCGTTTTAAGATTTCATCGCCATTCCAGTGCCAGCCCTCGCTCCATTCAATGCCGATACTGGCCCCAATTTGGATAATCTCCTCCTCATGGGCAATGGGGTGAGAGATGGTTTCAATCAGTTTTTGAGCCACGCTTTCAATATGGTCTTTTGTCTGTGCATTTGTCTGCACCACAACAAATTCATCCCCACCAATACGCACCACATGGTCACTATAACGTACCGCAGCCTGCATACGTTCTGCCGTAATCTGTAAAACCCGATCCCCAACCTTATGACCCAGCTGATCATTTACCGGTTTAAAATAATCCAGATCAATATAATGAATGGCAATCCGGTCTTGATAACGTTTGCGCGTTTCTGTGCGCCCGATAATTTCATGGAGATATTTACGATTACCCAGTTTTGTCAGCACATCATGGCGCGCATCCCAATAATCCAGCGCCATTTTATCAGCAGGCGACATATCCTGCACAATCCCATAAACAAGCTCGCCCGCACCGCGTTCACGGTCTTGCACATCGCCCATCAAAAGCAGGCGTTTTTTGACATTATGATCATCATGAAGAACTTCACAGGTAAACTGCTTGCCAAACGGGGTCTTATGAACCGTTTCCATATGCTGGTCCCAATGTTTACCGGGGCAAACAAGGCGCATAAGCTCACTCATGGTCTTGGGCTTTTTGCTCTCTAAGGGCAGGCCAAGGATGTTAAAAAGGCTGTCTTCACATTCAATCACATCATCATCACGGTCCCACACCCAACTGGCAATCCGGGCTATTTTCTGGGCGTGATGCATTTTCTTTTGCAGGTTTTCCAGCTCAACATGTTTTTTGCGCAGCTCAACCAGCTGCCAGATCATGTCCCCAACCGCCTGCACGGCAATCACATCTTCTTCACCGTATTCATCTACCTTATTGCCCACCCCCATCAAGATGCACACCATATCGCCTGCAATCACAGGCACCCCCACATGGCGCACCAAATGGGCATGGCCTTCAGGATAACCTTTTCGATCGGGCATATTTTGATAGTCGTTATGAATGACAGCTTCGCGGTTTCTAAAAGTATCGGCCCAAATACCAGCCTCTGACACCGGATAATGGCGTGCAAAGGCCATCTCGCAATATTCCAGCGTTTTTTTAGACCATGTCACCAGCTCAATGGTTTCCTGATCATCATTCATAAAGTGGATATAACCGATCTCACTATCAGTGAGCACCACAGCCAGCTCAATCCCTTGCTGGATAATTTCACGCTCAGGCTTGCCTGAAACGCTGCGCTGAAATTCCAACAACTGCTTATATTTTTTGGCATCCATATTCTAAGACCTATTCCTGCCATCTTTTTTTCAGCACTGTATCATAGAATGCTTATAAACTAATTAATATTTCCATCTAAACTTGTTGCTGCCCTGTCTCAATATCTTCATTATGCCCCCATCACCTGTCTTCCAGATAAAAGGACCTCATCCATGCCTGCTTTTGATTACATTGTTGAACACCCAAAAGACAAACCGATCACCTTGATCAGCGTGGCATGTGACACCTTTGACAAATGGTTGGAAAAGCAGGACAAGGACACCCAAAACTGGATTAAATCCAATGATTTCAAGCCTGTTGGCGGGGCAAGCATCGCTCTTCCCGGTAAAAAAGGCAAAATCGAGCAAATCCTTGTTAGCATTAGCCAAGACAATATGATGTGGGACTTTGCCGCGCTGCCTGCAAAACTGCCCAAAGCCCTCTATAAAATCAAAGGCCGCCATAAGGCAGATGAGGCCAATGCAGCCGTGCTGGGCTGGGCCTTGGGCACATACAGTTTTGATTGGTATAAAGAAGCCACCAAAGAATTTGCCAGCCTTGTCCTGCCTAAAACAGCCGATAAACAAACCGTTCAAGCCTTGGCTGAAGGAATTGAGCTCACCCGTGATTTAATCAACCTTCCCGCGGCTGACATGGGGCCTGTTGAGCTTGCCCAAGCCGCTGAAGACCTTGCTGATGAGCATGAAGCCGCATGTGAGCTCATCATTGATGATGGGCTTATGGATGAAAACCTGCCTGCTATTTATGCGGTGGGTAAGGGGGCCGCAAGTGATCGCCGCCCCCGCCTGATTGACCTCACATGGGGCAGTGATAAACACCCCAAAATCACCCTTGTGGGCAAAGGCGTTTGTTTTGACACCGGTGGTCTGGATATCAAACCAGCGCAATTTATGAAGCTGATGAAAAAAGATATGGGTGGAGCGGCCCATGTGCTTGGTCTTGCCAAGGCGATTATGGCGGCAAAACTGCCTGTTCGCCTGCGCGTACTTATCCCAGCTGTTGAAAATGCGGTTTCTGATAAAGCCATGCGCCCACTTGATGTGGTCGATTCGCGCCAAGGTAAAACCATTGAGATCGGTCATACTGATGCAGAAGGTCGTGTGGTTCTGGCTGATGCCTTAACGCTGGCAAGTGAGGAGAAGCCTGACTTTATCATTGATTTCGCCACCCTTACAGGGGCAGCACGCGTTGCCTTGGGCACCGAATTACCTGCCCTATTTTCAAATAACGACGATTTGGCCAATGATTTACTCATGGCAGGTCAATCACAAGGTGATAACATGTGGCGTCTACCTTTATGGAAACCATATCGCAAAATGATTGATGGCAAGACAGGTGACATTTCAAATGAGTCCGCAGCCCCTTATGGCGGGGCCATTACCGCAGCCCTTTTCCTTGAAGAATTTGTTTTAAATTCAACCCCTTGGGCCCATCTTGATGTGATGGGATGGAACACCTCAAGCAAGGCTGGGCGCCCCGAAGGTGGCGAGGCTATGGCCCTGCGCGCTGCCTTTGCCATGATAAAAAAACGTCTTTAATAAATATTAAGTGTTGCCCTTATAGACTAGCTTACGTAAATATGTTCGAAACCGTAACGAAATGGCGAGAAACATGGGTGTAGAACTCGAACCGGTCCAGGCACTGGACCTCTGGCGAAAAGCAATTGTTGAAAGCGTGCGTCGTGACGGGCCAGACCTGTCTGCACGCCAAATGGCTTTATTGCTTACTGTTTATCTTACACCACCCCCACATACCGTGCGGGGGCTGGCTGAAAGCATGAATGTTTCCAAGCCTGCAATTACCCGTGCGCTTGACCGTCTGGGCCAGATGGAACTGTTGCGCCGCAAAGTTGATGATAGCGATCGTCGCAGCGTGCTGGTTCAACGCACAGTTAAAGGCTCGGTCTATCTGCGTGAGTTCGGTGAAATCATCGTGCAAAGTGCCGTTGATCTTGGCGAAAAGAAGTAACGCTTCGGCTTTACATTATATTACAATTATCTGATATTTTAAGGCGCGATTGTCCGCTATAAGTCTGTCAACAGATTTATGAATATGGAGAATCCCCATGACGACGCTTGCCTTTCAAGACCTATACCCCGATGAGCTGGGCCATTGTTATGGCTGTGGTAAAAACAATGACCATGGCCTTCAGATCAAAAGCTTCTGGGAGGGTAAAGAAACCGTCGCCCATTTTGAACCGCGCCCAGAACATACCGCCCTACCCGGTTATGTCTATGGCGGGCTCATTGCTTCTCTCATTGATTGCCATGGCACAGGTTCAGCCGCAGCTGCGGCTTATAAGGCCAATGGTCGTGACATGGGGAGCGAACCTGCCTTGCGTTTTGTTACAGCCAACCTCAATGTAGATTTCCTTGCCCCAACCCCCATGGGAGAAACGCTGGAACTGCGCGGTAAAATCAAGGAAATTAAAGAAAAGAAAGTGATTGTTGAAATTACCGTTTTCGCAAAAGGCAAAGCTTGTGCAAAAGGCTCTATCGTTTGTGTAAAAATGCCCGCAAGCATGATGCCCTCATAAAGCGCCCTTCACGACAAAAAAACAAAAGGCCCCGCCGGATAAAACCTGCGAGGCCTTTATTTTGTTGTTGGGCTTTAAAAGAACTTAGATGCGGCGCTCAATGTGGCGCGACTGGTTTTTCAGTTCTTTAAAGCGACATAGATATGTCGGCAAGATCACATCAGCCAAGGTTGCTTCAACACCAAGGTCTTGCAGGGTCAGTGCGCCTTCAGAAACCACATTATCGGTTTCCAGCATGACCACTTGGTCACCTGTCAGCAATGGTTTTGGCAAGAAGCCGAGAATACCGCCGAGGATTTTTGCAATCGGATAGGCCACAGGGGCCAGAATGCGGTTGCGTTGTGTATGTTTCAACAGGCGCTTCATGATGCCCATAAATGTCATCACTTCAGGGCCGCCAAGCTCATATGTCTTGCCTTTGGCATCTGCATTATCAATGGCATTTACCGCTGCTTGGGCCACATCGCCCACATAAACAGGCTGAAGCTTTGCCCCGCCATCGCCGTAAAGATTGATGTCCAGGTCACCGTCGAACTTCACATCTGGGATCAAAGGCGCGCCAATCACGGGCAGTGCAGGCGTAAAGCGCATGATGCCAGCAAATTTGTTAAAGAAGTTATCTTCTGGACCAAACACAACACTTGGGCGCAAAATCGTTGCTGTTGGATAAACATTCAGCACCGCTTTTTCACCAGCGCCTTTTGTGCGCGCATATTGTGATTCGCTTTCTTCATTAGCACCAAGAGCTGAGACATGAATGAGGTTATCCGCCCCCGCCTCTGCACAGGCCTTTGCAATATTATGGGCGCCTTCAGCATGAACCGCATCAAAGGTCTGCTTGCCAAACTGGGACAAAAGCCCAACAAGGTTAAACACCACATCAGCCCCTTCAACAGAGCGCGCGACCATATCGGCATTTCGCACATTACAGGCTTGCAAGATAATCTGGCCCGGGTTGCCAAATGGCTTTAAGCACATGCCGGCTTCAACATCACGCACAGCTGCACGAACAGTGTAGCCCTGTTCAGCCAGACGTTTTACAATATGACGACCCAGAAAACCTGACCCACCAAAAACTGTCGCAATACGGCGCCCCATCACCTATCTCCTCAATGCTGGTCTATAACCAATGTAAGAAACTTATTCCTTATTAGCGGTTATATACCCCTTCCATCAGCACGACAACCTTCCTCTTAATCGAATTCATTCGTTTGAGAAAAAAGTTTCAGATTTTATATTGACAATAAGATGCCATCCCCCTAAAAACCGCCATCCCGTTGAGGGATTTGCCACACTGAAAGATGCCCAGGTGGCGGAATTGGTAGACGCGCAGGTTTCAGGTACCTGTGGCCGCAAGGCCGTGGAAGTTCGACTCTTCTCTTGGGCACCATTCTTTTAGAGTGGTTAAAAAATAGCGCCGCTTTCGGCGCTTTTTTTATGCCTAAAGGGCAAAATATCCACACTCTATCCTTCTCATGAATGGCAAATTTCTGTAGAGTGGTGCAAAACCATATCAGTGATAAAGTGAGTACAAGCTGTGACGATCGAAGTACATTACGGTGACCTTCCTGCAAATATCGATTTTGGCAAATCCGTTGCCATTGATAGCGAGACCATGGGTCTTAACCCCCATCGTGACCGTTTATGTGTCGTTCAGCTTTCCAGTGGGGATGGCACAGCCCATCTGGTTCACTTTAATGAGCCTGTTTATGATGCCCCCAACCTGAAAAAACTTCTGGCTGACCAAAATGTGGAAAAGCTCTTTCACTATGCGCGTTTTGACGTTGCGGTAATTGAAAAATACCTTGGCATTACCTGCACACCTGTTTATTGCACAAAGATCGCATCTAAGCTCGTGCGCACATACACCGACAAACATGGCCTCAAGGCCCTTTGTCAGGAATTGCTCGGCATTGATCTTTCCAAACAGCAACAATCTTCAGACTGGGGCTCAAAAGAGCTCACGCCTGAACAAGTAAAATATGCCGCCTCAGATGTGCTTTACCTGCACCAGCTTCAAGAAACACTGGATGATATGCTTGTGCGTGAAGGGCGCAGAGAAATGGCTCAAGCCTGCTTTGACTTTTTACCGACTCGGGCACGCCTTGACCTTGAGGGTTGGCCGGAAATGGATATCTTTTCTCATTAAGCTCATGCCTTGCACAAACATAGCCGTGCAGACTTATTGACGAAAAGCCGCCTTCCCGCCTATATCTGGGGCAACTTACTTTGAGAAAAGAGACCGCTTAAATCATGGCCCTACATACCCGCATTGCAAAACCACGCCCTGCAGCCCTTGATCTGGACTCCGCCAAACGCGTTTTGAAGCTGGAGGCCGAGGGATTAAATGCGCTTGCTGACTCATTGGATGATGAATTTGCCAAAGCCATTGATGTGCTTGCACATGTTAAAGGGCGCATTGTCGTCACTGGCATGGGCAAAAGCGGTCATATCGGGCGTAAAATTGCCGCAAGTTTAGCCTCCACTGGGGCACCTGCCTTTTTCGTTCATCCCGGTGAGGCCAGCCACGGGGATTTAGGCATGGTCACACAGGCTGATGCTATTTTAGCCCTTTCCAATTCCGGTGAAACGGCTGAACTTTCAGACTTTATTGCCTATAGCAGCCGTTTTTCCATCCCGATGATTTCCATTTCATCGCGCAGTAACAGCACTTTGGCAGAAGCCGCAACGGTTTCCCTTGTTCTACCTGCGGCCCAAGAAGCCTGCTCATTAGGCCTTGCACCCACCACATCAACCACCATGACCTTGGCTATGGGGGACTGTCTAACAGTTGCCTTGTTGGAACGCCGTGGTTTTTCTGCTGATGATTTCCAACAGTTCCACCCCGGTGGCAGCCTTGGCAACCAGTTGATGAAGGTGAAAGACCTCATGCATAGTGGCGAGGCTATACCGCTTGTTTCTAAAGACACATTGATGAGTGATACGCTTTTAGAAATGACGGCAAAACATTTTGGCTGCGTGGCTGTTGTGGATGAAAAGAAAGTCCTCCTTGGCATTATCACGGATGGTGATTTGCGCCGCCATATGACAGATGATTTGATTCAAAAGCGTGCAGGCGATATCATGACCACGGGCGCAAAGACAATTGGTGCAAACGCACTAGCGGTTGAAGGCCTCGCCATCATGAATGAAAAAGCCATTACGAGCCTTTTCGTGCTAAATGATGAAACGATGGTTCACGGCGTCCTTCATATTCACGATTGCTTGCGCGCAGGCATCGTTTAGGTAACGGGTTGAGATTTAATGGCTTTGGCATCACGCACTGACCGCCCTCAAACACCTGCTTCGCGCAGGAGTTATCGCGATACCCACGCCATTTCTTTGACAACACGTTCAAAAGCCAGCCGGGCCTATAGCCGCTTTGTGCAAATGATGAAGCTGTTTTTGCCGCTGATCGCTGTTGTGCTTATTATTATGATCATCATCTGGCCGCATTTGCGCGCAGATTCAAAACGTTTCTCCATCGGCTTTTCCAATATTGAGCTTTCTGAGGCGAAAGACCCGTCCATGATTAATGCGCGCTATATTGGCACCGATAACGATAATCAGCCTTTTTCCGTGACTGCTGATATTGCCAAGCGCATTGATGATGAGACCCAAAGCATTTTGCTGGAACTGCCCAAGGCCGACATTACCCTTAATGACGGCACATGGCTGGTGCTAACCTCAGAAACCGGACTTTATGACCGCCCGACCCAATATCTTGAACTAGATGGTGCGGTAAACCTGTTTCATGATTCAGGTTATGAAATGCATACGGCAACGGCTGGTGTGGACCTATCTAATGGATCGGCTGAAGGTCATAACCCTGTAAAAGGACAAGGGCCCTTTGGGCGCATCGAGTCAGAAGGTTTTCGCTTGATTGATAAGGGAAAAACCATCATCTTCACGGGCAAGACAACTGCCAAGCTCTTCTTGAACCGGATTAGTCAAAAATAATGATCAAAAAAGCCCTCGCCCTGTTAATCGCATCTTCCTGTGCCTTGTCGGTTGCCCATGCTCAAGATATCAATCTTGCCAGTGGCTCACCCAATGCACCGCTAGAGATTTATGCTGATAACGGCATTGAGTGGCAGCAAAATTCACAATTGATCATCGCCCAAGGTAATGCGGTTGCCAAACGCGCAGGCGTTACCCTAAATGCTGATGAGCTTCGCGCTTATTACCTGGAAGATGAAGGTCAGCCGGAAGGTAGCAATACAAATATTCACCGCCTTGAAGCCCTAGGGGCTGTTAAAATCGTTTCTGCAACAGAAACGGCAACAGGTGACAAAGCGGTCTATGACCTAAAGCGCGCCATCATGGTGATTTCCGGCACGCGCCCCAAACTGGTCACCCCGCAAGATACCATCAGCGCCGATGACACCTTGGAATATTGGGAAGAACGTGCCCAAGCCGTTGCGCGTGGCAATGCCACAGCGGTGCGTGAAGGTCGCAAGATCAAGGCCGATGTCATTGCCGCCCTTTTTCGCAAAGACAAACAAGGCAACAGCCAAATTCACCGCGTAAACGCCTTTGGCAATGTGATCATTGTAAGTAAGACCGAACATATCACCGCTGATAAAGGCATCTATAATGTAAATAGCGGAGTCGCTACTTTAACAGGGGCGGTAAAGATCAAACGCGGTGGAAATTTGCTTAATGGTTGTTCTGCAACCGTGAATTTAAAGACCAATATCAGCCGTTTAAAGGCCTGTGCAGGCACAAATGACAACCGCGTGCGCGGGTTAGTCTTGCCAACCGTGAAAACTATGCAATAATAGTGCCACGCAAAAACAAAATAAGGACGCCACATTAGGCGCATCCATATGTCAGAAGAAACAAATACTCCGGGATCAAAACAACCCCGTGTTGTTACCGATAATCAGGGCCTTATTGCAGATGGGCTGGGCAAACGTTTTAAAAAACGCCCCGTTGTGCGTGGTGCAAGCCTGAAAATCCAGCGCGGTGAAGTTGTCGGCCTGTTAGGGCCAAACGGGGCGGGTAAAACCACCTGCTTTTATATGATTACCGGATTGATCGCACCTGACTATGGCAATATCACCCTTGATGGACATGATATTACAGAACTCCCCATGTATCGCCGTGCGCGCATGGGGATTGGCTACCTCCCCCAAGAAGCCTCAATTTTCCGTGGTATGACGGTTGAGCAGAACATTCGTGCGGTTTTGGAAGTGGTTGAACCCAAACGCAATCGCCGCGAAGCTCGCCTTGAATCCCTCTTGGCTGAATTTTCAATCACGCATTTGCGCCGCGCACCAGCATTGGCGCTTTCAGGTGGGGAGCGTCGCCGCGTAGAAATTGCCCGCGCACTTGCCTCTCAACCCCATTTCATTTTGCTGGATGAGCCTTTTGCCGGGATTGACCCGATTGCGGTGGGTGATATTCGTGAACTGGTAAAACATCTAAAAGACCGTGGTCTTGGCGTTTTGATTACGGACCATAATGTGCGTGAAACACTCGATATCATTGATCGCGCCTATATCATCCATGATGGCGCTGTGCTCATGGAAGGCACACCGCGCGATATTGTGGGCAATGAAGATGTACGCCGCGTTTATCTTGGCGAACGCTTTACTCTTTAGGTTTGAGTTGAAACAATGGCATTAAGCGTCAGGTTAGACCTCAAACAATCCCAGACACTGGTGATGACACCCCAGTTGCAACAGGCCATTAAGCTGTTGCAAATGTCTAACCTTGAGCTCGGCACCTTTGTTGAAGAAGAGCTCGAGCGCAACCCCCTGCTTCAACGCGATGAAAGCGAAAACGCCCCTATTCAGGAAACAGTCGAGCCTGAAGGTAATGCAAAAGAAAATGCCAGCGATGCCCCCGGCCTTGAAGATATCAATCTCAACAGTCAAGAAAGCAGCAACAACGACTCCATCGATGCCGATGTGGACAATCAATGGAGCAGCGATACACCGGGTGATCAAACACTGGCGGGCTCAGGTGGGCTTGACACCACAAGTTATAGTAAAGGCGGTGGCACGGCTGATGGGGAAAGCTTTGATTGGGCACAAAACATCACCGCCGATCTTTCCCTGCGCGACCATTTAATTGAACAGATCAATCTGGATCTTTCTGAGCAAACCCAGCGCATCATTGCCGCTCATATGGTTGAGTTTCTTGATGAAAGTGGCTATTTCACCGCTGATTTAGAAGAAATGGCTGAGAGCCTTTCTTGTGAAAAAAGCCTCTTAGAAGACGTTCTCACCAAACTTCAACGCCTTGACCCCGTCGGTATTTTTGCCCGCAGCCTATCTGAATGTCTTGCCCTACAGCTTAAAGAAAAAGACCGTTTTGATCCTGCCATGGAAGCACTGGTTGATAATCTGGACTTGCTGGGCAAACGGGATTTTCCGGCCCTTTTAAAGCTTTGCGGCATTGATGAAGAAGATTTAAGCGACATGATCGCAGAAATCCAAGCCCTTGATCCGCGCCCTGCTCTTGCTTTTGACACTAGTGAAATCCAAGCTGTCACCCCTGACATAATGATGAAACAGGGGCTTAAAGGAAAATGGCTGGTAGAGCTTAACAGTGAAAACCTGCCGAAAGTTCTGGTTAATAATTCCTATTATGCTGAGGTCAGCCAGCTTGGCCTTGATAAAGAGTCCAAACATTACATTTCAGAGTGTTTTCAAACTGCCAACTGGCTGGTGAAATCACTCCATCAACGCGCCACCACTATTTTGAAAGTCTCGACCGAGATTGTGCGCCAACAAGATATGTTCTTTAAAAAAGGCGTGGAATATCTCAAACCCATCGTGCTGCGTGATATCGCCGATGCGGTAGAGATGCATGAAAGTACGGTCTCTCGGGTCACGTCCAACAAATATATCGCCACACCACGCGGGATTTATGAGCTGAAATACTTTTTTACCTCAGCCATCAACAGTTCTGAAGGCGGAGATGCCCATTCAGCAGAATCGGTCAAATTCAAGATTAAGCGCTTAATTGACGATGAAGACCCGAAAAAAATCCTGTCTGATGACAAATTGGTGCAACATTTGAAAAATGAAGGTATCGACATTGCACGTCGAACCGTGGCAAAATACCGTGAAGCCTTAGGCATAGCTTCATCCGTACAAAGGAGGCGGGAGAAAAAGGCTTTACTCGGAAAGTAAATTGAAATCTCAATCATCTTTTCCCACATATTCATGACGAACATCAAAATGAAGGGAAAGTGATTGGCATATATTAATACTATTGACATATAGGAACACTGCCACTAAGTTCCCGGCCTTCGCGCAAAAACGATAACGCTTTTGTGGAAACGTGTAACGTTTGAGAAAATGAAAGACGCTTGAAGGGCCGGATTATAAATGGCTATAACCCAAGCAGGAACTTCTATTATGAGAATTGCGGTACAAGGTAAACAAATGGACGTTGGCGATAGCCTGCGTACTCACATCGAAGACACGCTGAAAACAAATACTGAAAAGTATTTTGATAAAGCCGTTGAAGGCACAGCGACCGTCTCCAAAGATAAACACCTTTTTAAATCCGATATCACCGTACACGTTGGAAAAGAAATTCACGTTCAAGGCCGTGGTACAGCGGGCGATGCCTATGCAGCTGTGGACGAAAGCATTGAACGTATCTCCAAGCAATTGCGCCGTCACAAGCGCCGTCTGCGTGATCACCATCGTGAACAGGACCGTGCAGCTGTTGAAACTGTGCCTTATACCGTTTTTGACGGTCATGATGAGCCCGTTGAAGAAGCTGCAGGCCCAGCAATTGTGGCAGAAGTGGACAAAAAAATTCATAAACTGGCTGTTGCCGATGCGGTTATGCGCATGGATTTAGCTGATTTGCCTGTTCTGGTTTTCAGAAATAGTGCAAATGGCAACGTAAATGTGGTATACCGTCGTGATGACGGCAATATCGGTTGGATTGATCCGACAGGCGCATAAGTAAGACGCAGGCCATCGTTTTTTAAGAACCGGAAATTATACAGCAATGGAAATCTCAGATATTCTAACACCGGAACGTGTTGTTGCGAGTTTGCGTGCGACAAGCAAGAAGCAAGCTTTGCAAGAACTGGCACGCCACGCAAGTGAAGTGACCGGCTTGAATGAACGTGCGATCTTCGATGTATTATTGGAACGTGAACGTCTTGGCACCACTGGTGTTGGGAATGGTATTGCGATCCCGCATGGAAAGCTCAATGAGCTGGATGGGCTGTACGGCCTGTTTGCGCGCATTGAAAAGCCCGTTGATTTTGATTCTATTGATGATGACCCGGTTGACCTGATCTTTGTGTTGCTGGCCCCTGAAGGTGCTGGTGCAGATCACTTAAAAGCCTTGGCCCGTGTTTCGCGCCTTTTGCGTGATGATACGGCCTGTGAAAAACTGCGCGGATCAGATACGCCAGAGGCGCTATATTCGGTCCTGACAGAACAAGGCGAAAGCCATCAGGCCGCTTGAAAAGCCGCTAGAGAATAAATAAAAAAGCCGTCTTTTTCATAAAGGCGGTTTTTTTGTGAGTGCCTCTTGAAAAAAAATGTTACATTCTAATATAGTGATATTCAATCTCCTCTTAAAGAAGGTGAAAGATATGAAACTGCGCTCTCGTCTCTCATGGGCTATATTGCTCTGCATGTGCCTCTTTGCCTTTAAAGCGGTGGCACAACAGCCAATTAATGTGGGGCTCACCTCTGTGCAGCCGCCTTTTGTTCTGGACCATAACAGCCAAAAAGGGTTGGTCTATGATCTGCTCGGCGCTTTAAATGAAGATCAAAGAACTTATAAGTTCACCGCCCACCTCTTTCCGGCAAAACGCCTACTGGCAACTTACGATAAAAAGCAGATTGATCTCATCGCTTTTAACGATGTGAAATGGGGTTGGCTTGAGCGCGGCGGGCAAGGAAGCTTGACCTTAACAGATGGCAAAGACCTATTTGTTGAGCTCAAAGAAGAGAACCAGCACGATCATGTAAATTCTATTGGGGCTGTACGGGGGTTTCATTACGCCTTTGCACAGTTTGATATAGATAAACTTGCCCAAATGCCCAATGTGACGCTGGTTAATTCCGAATCCAGCGCCATTAATATTTTAGCAAAAGGCCGGGTTCATAAAGCTATTTCCAGTGAGGCCTATCTAAATTGGGTTTCTGTTAAAGACCCCACGCTCTATCGAAGGCTCAATATCCTACCTAAAGCCGATCACACTTATAATCGCCAATTTATTGTTATGCCGAACGCCAAGATAACCAAAATTGAGTTTGATGCATTACTTAAAAAGCTTAAGGATAAACATATTCTCAAAAGCCTTTTTGCAAAATATGGTCTAGATGAACCACCCCTTGGCATCAATTATAAGGCCCCGCCCCTAAAGCATTGACGCTTCGCCCCTTCAGCCTTATATCCTTAAGGGGAAGAAAACAATAAATGGGAGAGAAAACCATGGCTATGGAAGCACATGAAATTGAAAGCATGATCCGTGAAGCCCTACCTGATGCCGAGATCCGCATTGAAGACCTGCGCGGTGATGGGGACCATTATGCTGCTTATGTCGTCTCTCCATCTTTTGAAGGCAAAAACCGTGTGCAACAGCACCAGATGGTTTATGCAGCCCTTCAAGGTAAAATGGGCGGCGATCTCCATGCACTTGCCCTACAAACAAGTACACCTGAATAAGCAGTTCTGCGCATGAGCGCACCTGCTTCACAAAAATTGCACTGGGCTGCCATCTCAGCATTGGCAGCCTATGTTCTTTGGGGTGCCTTTGGACTTTATTTTAAAGCCCTTTCTGAGGTCTCCGCCCTTGAGGTTTTGTGCCACCGCATCGTCTGGTCCGTGGCTTTCTTAGCGCTCATTATCACGCTCACCAAAAAATGGCCCCATGTGGCAGAAATTTTGGCAAACCGCAAAAGGCTCTTTTTGTTTGCACTCAGTGCCATGCTCATCTCCATTAACTGGGGTGTCTATATCTATGCGGTTATTTCAGGACAAGCTCTTGAAGGCAGCATGGGCTATTTCATCATGCCACTCGTTGCGGTCTTGCTCGGTGCTGTCTTTTTTGCAGAACGTTTTTCCAAGATGCAAGGCCTCGCCATCGGGCTTGCCTTGCTCGGAGTGCTCTATCAAATCCTTGCCTATGGGAAGCTCCCATGGATTGCTGTTAGCCTTGCGCTTTCTTTTGGCTTTTATGGGATGTTGCGAAAAAAGTCCCCTGCTGAGTCAGTCGTCGGGCTTTTTCTAGAAACACTCATTATGACCCCTATTGCCCTTTTCTATATGGGGTTCCTGTTCAGCCAGAACGCGCTTTATTTCACCACGGCAAATATTGATATGCAGGGCCTCCTCATGCTTGCTGGGCCTGTAACGGCTGTTCCTCTCATCTTATTTGCCTTTGGGGCGCGTCAATTGCGCTATTCCACGGTGGGTATTTTGCAATATATCAATCCGACCTGTCAGTTCTTGCTTGCGATCTTCATTTTCCTTGAACCGTTTGAGCTGGATAAGCTGGTTACTTTCGGTTTCATTTGGGCAGGCGTTCTTCTTTATAGCATGAGTATTTGGCAACAAAGTCGGGCCAAGAAAGCAGCCCTACCTTGACAAACGCCCTAAAGCCAGCCATATCCGTACACAAACACACTCAAGAAGGATTCTAAAGTTATGAACGACAACCCTGTTTTTGAACGTATCGAGCAAGATATTGCTGACAATTCCGTACTTCTTTTCATGAAGGGGTCACCGATGTTCCCGCAATGTGGTTTCTCTGCTGCTGTTGTGCAGGTCCTCACACATATTGGCGTGAAGTTCAAAGGCGTTGATGTTCTAACAGACCCTGAAATTCGCGAAGGCATCAAACAGTTTTCTAACTGGCCAACGATCCCACAGCTTTATGTTAAAGGCGAGTTTGTTGGTGGCTGCGATATCATTCGTGAAATGTTTGATAATGGCGAACTGGCTCAATTGCTTAAAGATAAAGGCATTGAAACAGCCGCTTAAAACAAGCTGAAACAAAAAAAGAAAAGCCTCCTGCTTCGAAAAACAGGAGGCTTTTTTTATGTCTACAGACTAAGACACTTAGCCTTCTCGAATGGCGGTTTGATAAAGCTCATCCTTATTGGTCGTAAGGAACTGATAGATATCACGGTCTAGCTCATTGGCCTCAACCATCTTATCCATAATTTCCAAGACTTCATTGACCTTTAGACGGTCACGATAGGGACGCTTTTGACAAAGGGCCTGAAAAATATCTGCAATTGCCAAAATGCGTGTTGGCTCATCAATCATCTCCGCACTCCAGCCATAAGGGTAACCCGAACCATTGAGCTTTTCATGATGCTCAGAGGCCCATTTACCGATGGGTGTATCGGGGAAAATCGCATTAAGTACGCGCTTACTATCCATGGGATGGCGGCGCATCTGGGCAAGCTCAGTGGGAGACAGGCCCGATGGTTTTTCTAAAATCTCATCAGGTGTGCGCAATTTACCCACATCATGGAGCAATCCTGCAATGCGCAAGGTGCGGCGTTCTTTTTCACCATAGCCCACATAGCCGGAAATTGAATAGGCAAGATCAGCAACCCGCAAACTATGATAATGGGTAAAAGGACTTTTCGCATCGACGATTTGAGAGATCAACTCCCCCAAGGCTTCAATCTCTTCAAAGAGAAGAGAGATGCGATGATCACTAAACGACAAGGTTTCAAAGATGGCATCATCGAGAAACTCATCTTGAAGCTCTAACCAAAAACTATCTTTCACAATGGCTTTCTTGGCGGCTTCAAAAATCTCTTTACTGAAGAGTGTACCGATAAAAGGCTCTAACTGCCCCAAAATATCATCACGATGGAGCAAGGTCTCATGCCCGGGCTTATCCAAGGTAAAGATCGCATAGGCCACATCAAGGCGGTCTGCCAAAAAAACAAGATTGGCATGTTCGCGCACATCCTGAGCAACTGTATCTGGAAACTCTTCCCAACGGGTATGATGATAGCGAATGGCTTCGGCATAAGGGGAAAATGGCGGGAAGCTTTTTAAGAAAAAATCACCTCGCACACAATGTTCTTCTGCCCCGTCCCATTCCATTTCGTCCAGTAGCTTCTGGTGAATGGCGGTAGAAGACACACCACAATCATGCAGCATACCCGCTAAAAGAATAAAATGACGGCGATCACGATCCCAGCCGAGATAATGTGAGATACGATGACAGATCAGCCCCACACGACGCCCATGGCTCTTATCATCAATCCCAACATAGTCTAACGCCTTCGTCACCGTATGCGCGGCACGCCCAAGATCGATATCTATTCCGTTGAACTCTCTAAGAGCCGTCATTTTTATATCTTTTCTAAATTAACGAATTACCCGCTGAGTTTAGAATAGATTTACTAACAAGTATTTAACAAGTTCTGATTGCTATTTAGCAAACCAAATCTACATCAAAAGATATTTATGCCGAATTTTAATAAATTCAGCTGAACTCGAAATCTCTGCCAAGGCATCCCATATTTGCTCAGTCAGTTTTTTATTTTTTGCATAAAACTCTTTAGAGAAAATCAAATAATAAGCTTTTGTTCTATATGGAATTTTCATTTTTTTCAAATTTGGGTATTTGCTATTATTTTGCGCAATATATGCATCGGTCATTTCTTCCAAGTCCACAAAAGCTGAAACCCTTCCAACACTGACCATATCTAAACCATTGGAAATTTTCTTTACACTATCAACTTCCAAGCCGTTTTTTTCTAAGTCAGAAATAACTGAATATCCAATTTTTGCAGACACCGTGCCATCTACGTTTTTAAGCTGACCATCTTCAATATAAGCTTCACTGTCGCTGCGAACATAAACCGCATAGTTACGGAAAAAAACTGAACGAGATGCATCAATTCTTCCATTTAGCTTTGGATATACACCAAATTTTTCTCGTTCTTTTTTGTAGCTTGCGTGAAAAATCCCATCCGCAATGTTGGACTTCAGCAAAACCTTACACCGCGCCCAAGGTGTTCGCGTAAACTCGAACTCAACGTTTAATTTTTTCTCAATTAAACTCAATAGTTCAAGCGTTAAACCAGGTAATTTTGAATGTGAATTCCGAATAGAGTTCATAATCCTTGGTGGGTTAGCGACATCTTCAAATGCGATATGGATTACACTTGGCTTTTCTTGTGAAAATACACTGTTACAAAGGAATAATGAAAATAGAAAAAGCCCAAAAAATCTCACTGCTTATTCCTTTTTAATTTTTTTCAAACAAACGCGTTTTTATACGAAACCACTTTTAAATGATATCCGTATGACAGCATAAGTACAATTACCCAAATGTAAGCCCTCGTAGAAAACACACAGGCTTTATCCATAAAAAAAGCCGCCCTGATGACTGAGCGGCTTCTTCGTTCGATTTCGTCTCGTAAAAATTAACGAGAGTTGTACATATGAGAATAATAACTAATTGCAAATAAACAACTTTCGAACGTTCATAACACTATCAGCACCATATGTGCTTTTATCCATTAATTATATCGTAATCAATATGATTATCTAAGTGTGCATTAGTATTATATAAATATATCTAACTCATTATAAGCACCATGCCCGCGCTCAATCTGTTTCAGCGTTTCTCAGGCTCTCTTCACAAGCCTGCCGCACGCTAATTAAGATTAAGCCATAAATTCACAAGCTAGTTTTCTGCATTTTTTCAGTACAGTTTCAAAACCGTATAAATCACTGTTTCCTAAATTTTCATCTCAGCGCCGCAGGCAACAAAAAAGCCGCCGCAACTTGATTGCGACGACTTTTTTAAATCTAGCCCAATGCCCTGCATAACGCAGGGGATTGGTTGTACTAGTTAACGTGAGTAATATTCGATTACCAGGTTTGGTTCCATTTGAACCGGGTAAGGAACGTCTTCCAATTTTGGTACACGTACAAACTTACCAACCATTTTCTTGTGGTCTACATCGTGATATTCAGGAACATCACGTTCGCCAGAAGAAACAGCTTCCAAAACCATTGGGATTTCGCGAGACTTGGCGCGAACTTCAACTGTGTCGCCTTCTTTAACAAGGTAAGAAGCAATTGTTACTTTCTTACCGTTCACCAGTACGTGGCCGTGGCTTACGAACTGACGTGCAGCAAACATAGTTGGAACGAATTTCATGCGGTAAACAACAGCATCAAGGCGTGTTTCCAACAGACCGATCAGGTTTTCGCCTGTATCACCAACGCGACGAACAGCTTCTTTGTAGTAACGACGGAACTGTTTCTCAGAGATGTTCGCATAGTAGCCTTTCAGCTTCTGCTTACCCATGAGCTGCAAACCGAAGTCAGAAACTTTGCGGCGACGCTGACCGTGCTGACCCGGACGGGAATCGCGACGGTTGATTGGAGATTTGGCGCGGCCCCAGAGGTTTACACCGAGGCGACGGTCGATTTTATACTTTGCGCTAATACGCTTAGACATAGGTTAAATCCTTGTTTAAAAACAATTTTTTCTTGTCCCGGTAGGCCGCAAGCGGCGTGATCTTTCAATCAACGTTCCCGGGAAGTGATAAGGCGCGCAATATATAGGTTTACGCGCCTTTGTCAAAGGGATTCTACACCTCTCAAAACGCCTTAAACGAACCCGCCAATCAGTTCACCAATTTGGCGTCCCTCATCACTGTAATTTCCCTTTTTCTTTACTTTATTACCATTCTCATCAACGACTTCTTCTTTATCAAAAAATCCACCAGCTAAAGTCCCGGCTGTTGAAGCCGCCTGTCTAAACATTGCCCGTTTTGTCTGATCGGATTGCTCCAGCAAATTACTGTGCAAACTTGAGATTTTATTATCGACCGATTCCTTTTTCTGGGAAAAATCTTCATATGTATCCTCAGCAGCATCAGTGCGCATACCTTGAATAATTGCACAGGCTGATCCATCCGCTGAAGAAAAGCCAGAAGCCCCCATGCGTGCGCGTTTTTTCGCAAGCCCCTTCTTCAAGCGGTCTTTTCTCTCTTTTTCCGCCTTTTCATAGGCCTCCCATTGTTCTTTTGAATGCTGGTCCGCCGCCTGCTGAGCGGCTTTTTGTGCGGCCTTTTGTTGTTGACGTGCAGCTATCATTGTTCTTGCCGCATTTGCCACCATCATAAAAATAGTAAATGGCTCCATTCTCTTTACTCCATAAAAAAAGCCTCTCCAAACGAAGAGGCGGTTGTTAAATCAAAATTTTCCAAACAAACCAATACAAACAGATACATACATTTAGACATATGTAATTCTACGCATTGCATCATCTCGTATGGATTGTTAAAATATTGGTAATACCAATTATGCCGAGTCTATATCTCCATTAAAAAATATGGGGGAAACCATGTATATTGTGGCAACTATAAAACGCTCTGGTATTACGTCTTTTGAGGGGTTTTGGAACAAGCAACAAGCATCGGCTTTCTGGTCAGATGTCTGCACAAGAAACACTTCTAAAAGTTCTTTAGACCCTCTAAAGGAGTTACAGCTTTACACCACCGAGGCGGGGTCCTTGAAGGTGGGATCAAAGCTGCGCGTAAAGGCAAGTTAGAGCCGATTAAAACGTTCAGCCCGACTGAAGACCCGCCCTTGCGCGATATTGTGGAATATTCCGGTCCTGATCGTGTTGATACAACCGTAATTGAACAAGCTGATAAAAACGTTCATGCCCATTCGGATGTTTTTTTAAAAGTATGTACCCATTCTATAGAGCAGTTCCTGCAAAAGCTGGATAAACTGACAAAACAAGTAGAAGACCCATCTTGTGAGGAATTATCCCAACTTCTTGAGCCCATCTATGACATGCGGGTTTTGGGAACGAGCTTTAACTATCCTTTGATCAGCTTGGTCGGTAATCATTGTGAGAAATTTATTCAAAACTGTGAAAAACAGGGGACGGTTAATACGTCTCAAGTCAAAACACTCCATGCCTTTATCTCTGCGCTTGATTTTATAACGACAAATAAAGTGACGGGCTCAGGTGGCCCTCAAGGTAAAGGACTTCTTAAAAACCTCACCGATGTTATTCAAGGTAAAGCAGAAAGCTTTGTCCCACCAACTCCAAAACAAGACCCAAATATTGTATCGCAAGAAAAACTCAATGGACTTTTAAATAACAAACACCATTAGCTTTGAAACTTCAGTTCGCACTCAGTCTTTTAAGGGAACATAATTTAAATCTCAGGGGAGGGATATTCAAAATGCCTACTTTAGAAAGCTTGGGACTGAAAAACCTTTCTGTTCTTGTGGTTGAAAGGGATCGCTTTGCAGCTAACCTCATTCAGACCATTCTTAGTACTTTTGGTGTGAGAGAATTTTACTATGCCTTCAATGATGATGAGGTCATGGAGTTTTTAAAATTAAAACAGCCCAATCTGATCATCACCGAATATAAATTAAAAAACTGCGAGACCCTTGATTTGGTGAAATCAATCCGCAATGCATCCTTTGAGCGTTATCAACATTCAAACATCTTAATGTGCACAGGGGCTTCTGATATCCCAACCGTTAAGGCCGCGCGCGATGCAGGTGTTACTGAATTTTTAGCAAAACCCGACACCGGATATACTCTTTATCGTCGGATTTGTTCCATGGTTACACACCCGCGCCCCTTTACCGATTGCCGTGCCTTTAAAGGGCCTGAACGAAGGCGTAAAAAAGAGATCATGCTGCCTGAACGGCGCCACCATGAAGATGAGATGCGTCATCACTAGGGGGGAAACGTCTCTAGAACTCGTCGAGCTCAGAGTCCCAATAAAGGAAATCACGCCAGCTTTCATGAAGATGGTTTGGCGGAAAAAAACGCCCATGCTCGCGAAGCTCATAAGCACTGGGTTGATAGGGTCGTGTCATCAGCTCCATTTGCGCCTCAGCAATACTGAGTTGTCCTTTTTGCGCGTTACAGGGACGGCACGCCGTGACGATATTTTCCCAATGGGTTCGCCCGCCACGACACCTTGGCCGTACATGATCAAAGGTAAGATCATGGGCGGGCAGCTGTATGCCGCAATATTGGCAGGAAAACATATCGCGCAAAAACAAGTTAAACCGTGTAAAGGCAACACCGGGTGGAGGTTTGGCATATTCTTTAAGCACAAGAACGCTGGGTAACCTCATCTCACAAGATGGGGAATGCACAACCGTATCATATTGCGAGACAACACGAACCCGCCCGATAAAGACGTTTCTAATCGCTTCTTGCCATGACCAGAGGGACAGAGGGAAGTAGCTCAATGGACGAAAGTCAGCATTGAGGACCAGAGCCGGATAATATGCCTGTGCAACTTGCATCGCGCTTAACCTCATATCTTTATTTATCATACACTAGCAAAGCCCTATGACAAAGAAGTTACATCTGTGATAAAAAGTTCTCATGTCGTTGATTATCACCAGATTTGCCCCAAGCCCGACAGGTTACCTCCACCTTGGTCATGCCTTTAGCGCCCTTTTCTGCGCTGAAAAAGGCGAGCGTTTTTTACTTCGCATCGAAGATATCGATCAGGGGCGCTGTCGCCCGGACTATATTGAGGCAATCTATGAAGACCTCGCCTGGCTTGGCCTAAGCTGGGAAACACCCGTGCGCGTACAGTCTGAACATATGAAAGACTATGCCCAAGCCCTCAACAAGCTGGACGATATGGGACTGCTTTATCCCTGTTTTTGTACCCGAAAAGAAATTCAGGCTGAAATTGAACGCGCCGGTCATGCCCCCCATGGCCCAGACGGCGTGCTATACCCCGGCACTTGTAAAAATCTCTCCGTCCAACACCGCAGTAATCTGATTGCCCAAGGCAAAAGCTTTGCCCTGCGCCTTGATATGGACAAAGCCATCACTCATGCAGGCCCGCTCACATGGTTTGATCACGACAAAGGCGAACAACAGGCCACACCTGAGGTTTTTGGTGATGTTGTGCTGGCACGCAAAGACACCCCGACCAGCTATCATATTTCTGTGTGCGTGGATGACCATATACAAGGCATCAATCTCATCACCCGCGGGCAAGACCTGTTTCATGCAACCCACATCCATCGCCTTTTACAGGACTTACTCAAACTTGATGTCCCAGAGTATCACCATCATGGTTTGATGGTTGGTGAAGATGGCAAACGTTTTGCCAAACGAGACAAATCCCTCACCCTTCGCTCCCTGCGTGAAAGCGGTGCTTGCGTTGAGGATGTTTTAGAGCGGCTGAGGTAAAACTGGTTTTAACTAAAGGCCTTCATGTTTTAAGGCTTTATGGACATCGCAATGTTCATATAACGACGTTTTGTTTTTATAGGCCGCCCAATAACGATGCGGGTCACCGGGAATGCCTTCCTCATTGCGTTTTAGTTTAAAGTAATGGAACTGTGCTTTCTTACTGCCAAACGGTATCCATACACGAACGAGTTCAATACCCCGCCTTCCTTTGACGAGAACATAATCCATGGTGATGCAATCAGCATTTCTTGATGACCTCATCATGTCACGATGAAGATGCTGTTCTGGTGATATATAGGTTATGATATTAGGCTGACGAGTTTTACCCTTCCCTGTTTCAACAAGCTCCTCCCCGATAAACAGATAGGAGCTATATCTGTGCGCATTAAAGTTCTCTCGCCATGTTTTAATAACGGTTTCCTTTTTCCCATCACCATCCAGATCGACTTCATTGAAACCATAGTTTAACGGGATCACTTCATAACTTGCTTGTGCGGAAAATGAGAACAAGCTGCACATCAAGACCAATATCCATTTCATCGGCGCAAGCCTCTCACTAGTTCTTCATAATCAGCACAATCATCAGGACAAAGGATGCCGTGGCGGATGAGGAAATCGATAATCACGAGATTACAATTGAATTTGAAATCAAATGTATTTCTCACAATCTCAGCCACCTCTTGCACATCCATTAAGGTGAAGCTTTCCACTTCACCGTCTGTATTTTCAGGTACAAAATCTTCTGGCACCTCAAGGTCATAACAGAACATCACATCCGGCTTGATCCCGCCATCGGTTTCCATCATGTAACTGATGGTGCCGACAGGCTGGGCTTTGTCTGCCAGCTCAAAAGGGATATTGGCCTCTTCTGCGCATTCTTTGATGATATTATCTTTAAGGGATAATCCTGCAGGCTGACCACCTGCAACCATATTATCCCACATGCCCGGGCATATAGCGCGATCACCCGCGCGTTTGGCGATCCACATCTTGATCGTGTCTTTGCTTTTGACAAACCCGTTGATATGTACTCCAAAAGCGCGAATACCGAAAAAAGGCGTAGCACAGCGTTCCATCAAAAACAACGGGTCATCAGCAAAACCTTGCTTCACTTCATAAGGTTCATCGCGCCAATGTTCCAATAGACCTTTGTCATAAAGGGCTCGGCTCACACGGGCCAGAGCAGAGGTCAAATCACCCTGCTCTATTAGATAGGCCCCACTGCCCTTCAGCTTCAAAACATCGCTAAAACCATCAAGATGGACCAGATGGTCTTTGCGCACCCAGCCGATCTGCGTGTCATCTTGCCCATAAAAACCCACAAACTTTTCCAGATCGTGATTGTTACAGGCATGAATATGATCTATGAAGCCCATCGAAGTGCCCCTTTAATAAAACAGTTTCAAGGCCACTACCATGCAACAACGACCCGACCATATTCAAGGGCTGATCTTTGCCTCTTTAGGGGCATTGGCCTTAACACCGGATGGTTTGCTTGTGCGCCTTGTGGGTACAGATGACTGGACCACCGTTTTCTGGCGTGGGCTTTTCATTGCAATCGGGCTGATCTCATCACAAATCGTGATGCATAAATCCAAGGCCCTTGGCATCTTAACCCCAACTACCTTTAAAGAATGGCTGGCAATTATTTTATCCGCCATCGGTACCTTAACCTTTGTGTTGTCCATCACCCATACAACGGTTGCCAATACCTTGGTGATTTTAAGCACCATGTCACTTTTTGCCGCCCTGCTCAGTATGGTCTTTTTAAAAGAGCGCATTGCCTTGCGCACATGGGTTGCCATGGGCTGTGCCATCATCGGCATCCTCATTGTCTTTATGGATGATCTTGATGGCGCAGGTCTATCGGGTAAACTTTTTGCCTTGGCCTGCGCGTTTGTAACAGCGGCAAATATGACCGTGATCCGTAGTGAAAAACAAATCAGCGTCCCCACTATTTTTGCATGGGGCGGCTTGATCATCGCCATTCCTGCGCTTTATTTTGCGCCGAGCCTGATGATCAACATGCAAGCCACCGTGACCCTCATCACCATGGGCGGGCTTAATGCCATTGCCTTTGTGTTACTCGGTCTTGGGGCCAAACGTATCCCTTCGCCCGAAGTCAGCCTCCTTATGTTACTGGAAACCATTATCGGCCCCATCTGGGTCTGGCTGGTCTTGCAAGAAGTGCCCTCAATCAACGCTCTCATTGGCGGCACAATCGTTATCACCACACTGGCCTTACATGCCTTTGCCAGTTTAAAGGCCAACAGACAGGCATAAAAAAACGCCTTGGAAAAAACCAAAGCGTTTTCAAATTCAACATGCGAAAAGGCGTTATTTTGCTTTTGCCTTTGCTTTTGCAGCGGCTGCCGCAGCGGCCGCTTTCTTGGCATTTTTGTCTTCTTTAACGTTACGCACATAAGCCTGTTCACAATGGGGTTCGCAATAAGGCTTACCTTCTGTAGATTTCCCCCCACAGAAATGAAAACCCGGCATGCCCGGATCACCAATGGGCCAGGCACACATGCCCGGGCGCAATTTGTCCATTGTGATCACTTCTGGCTCAGGAGCCTTCTTTTTCTTGGCGGGTTTGCGCTGAATTGGAGATTGGCGTTTTGGCAAACCAAGACGGTGAACTTTACCCACAACAGCGTTTTTCGTGACGTCTAGGCGACGACCAATTTCACTTGTTGCAATACCTTCACTCCAGAGCTGAGTTAAAATCTCAATTCGTTCCGGCGTCCAATCTACACTCATCATCTATCCTTATGAATTAACGTTTTCGCGCATAAGCGTTCAATATAACGGAGCAGCGACAAACGTGCATCGTCTTTATCAAAAAGTTCGCGCACATTACCCAATCAGCCCCTTTTAAGCAATATGGAAATACGTTTTTTCTCTCATCCCGCTTTTTCCACATTGCCTTTCACCTTATCTTTCACACGCTAAACAATCCTCAGCTTCATGGAATATCCTTGTAAAACACATGGTTACCCACTTCTGCACAAGGAATTTGCTTACCCGCCCATGCTGGTAACAGACCATGGCGATGATAATGGGTTGCGCCACCTGTGGGGTCTTTTACCCCGCCATAAAGGGCACGACGCGCCACACGCAGGCACGTTGCAAAGATTTTATTGCTTTTCTGCACCACCAGAACTTTCTCACGATTTGGGTCATTCGGGTTCCAGCAAGAAAACTGCCACGGGCGCAAACAGACATTTTCAACATCACTGCCCCACCAGTAGCCGCCCTTTTCAAGGGCCTTTTCCACACGGTTGATAATCACACAGGCAATCGCTTCCAGCCCGCGAACTTTTTCACCCCGCGCTTCCCCGTAAAGGGTACGTGCCATTGTATCAATCGCATCTTCGGGACATTTTGAATATCGGCAATTAGCCATCTGATTTTCTCCTTCCTGTTTGATCCAACTTATTTTCTATGCGCACGAGATGCCCGGTTAAGCGACGCTCTACATCTTTCATATAAGCAATAGAGGCATAGCTTTTTGCCACTTCCAGCTTATAGGCCGATAGGCTTTCGCGCGTATTGGCAAAGGCTGCATCCATATTCTCGCGCAATTGTGAGACATCATCTTCAAAGTCATGGCGGTTGCGCCAAATCATCCAGAACAAGCTCGCCATAGCGGGCAGTTCAAAGGCCGTGATCCACCAGTTTACGCATTTATTCTATCTAATTGATTCTATAGGTGTAATTAAATTATTATAATTTTGTAGCCATTTTGTAGCTAACGCACCATATCTGCTTTGATTAACGTTAAACGTCATGGATTTACTTGTTCAATCCATCAAATCAATAAAATCCAACACCTGGAGGTATGAAGATTCAGTCACTATTCGTATTATATTATAGCTCCGCATCTATTCAAGGATAAGAAAAATACGACCGTAAATTCGGTCAAATTCCAGAAAATGAAAAGTTGAAATTTCAACTTAAGAAAACAGCCTCTGCAATTGTTCGTGCTTTGATGACGTTGTGGAGCTTTTGATCAAATGCTTCGATACTGTTTCCAATATCCTGCATTTCTTTAATTCGGCTCTGTTTATATGCCGTTTTTCGAAGCTGTAGGTTTGTAGATAGACGTATCAATGCATCAAAACTCGCATCACGTCCCGTTAATTTCAGCATATTGTAATAGCGTGCAGATTTATTCAGCCACTTAAGCGAAAAATCGCTTTCGTTGTCTGCTAAATTGTTTGCGCGGGTAAATTCATAAATTTCTTTGACGATTTGCATCAATGTTTCTCCTGTTTCGTTGCTAAATATATTTAGTGCTAAACGATTGTAAGGAGATCGATATGAAGATTTATGAATTGAATAAAATGTCTAAGAATGAGTGGAGAATGTTAATTCGCTTTATGATTCGCAAAAGCTGCCGAAATTAATTTCGCATTATTTTCTTAATGCGTTTTTGTGCCATATCTTTGATATGTTGCTTTGTTTGAAAATCTAATTCTGCTTTTTCAATTTCAAGCATGAATTCATCTTTCAATCGCTCAAGCTCAGCTATTTTTGCTTCGATTTCTGAAAGAAGATGGGATTGGTTCCGATTTATGTAATCAAAATCGGCATACATCAAACGCCATAGGGCTGCATTTTGATCAGCTTCTTGGCGGAGATGTTTTTTTCTTTTTTGTCTATTTTTCGCAAGTTCATATGCACGCATTGCTAAATCCTCCTATAGCTATTTAGCAATGCCATTTCTGCTTCCCAAATAGAAGCGGACTAAAAATATCTTGCTATAAGAAGACTGGGTTTGACCCAAAGCAGCCAACTATGTGGTATGGCATCAACTCTGATGGGTGCTGATAACCTCAATAATTCTACAATCACTGATCCGACCACCTTTGCATTGGGTAATCATATGCTGGAGTTCTTTCTTTAGGGCCTTGAGCTTAGATATTCTTTTATCCACTTCACCCAACTGTTCTCTGGCAATGGCATCGGCGGCCTCACATGATTGGTCGGGATCATCTGAAAGCCTCAGTAATTGGCGGATCGCCTCAAGTGAAAATCCTAAGTCTCGGGCATGACGGATAAACAGAAGACGATCAAGGTGCTTTTGACTAAAGACCCTCTGGTTTCCTGCTGTGCGTTCGGCAGGTGCCAAAATACCTATCTCTTCGTAATATCTAATCGTTGGGACCTTACACCCCGTCGCTTTTGCGACCTTCCCAATTGTGTATGAAACACCCATAAAAAAAACCTCTTGAAGCTACAGTCACTGTAGATATTAGAATAGTTGCCAGATTATCCAAGAACAAAATTATCGACCCTGTTTTAGGAGGTGGCGATGAACGCTTTTATTGAAAACCTTTATACCCTTGGCTTAGATGCTGCTCCTTGGCTGGTGTTAGGATTGTTTCTTGCAGGCCTTATCAAAGCGTGGGTGCCACAAGACGGTCTTGCTCGACTGCTCAGCGGTAAGGGATTAAAACCCGTCATCATGGGGGCTGTTGTAGGCGCTCCGCTTCCAATTTGTTCCTGCGGCGTCTTGCCCGTTGTTATTGGTATGCGACGTGCCGGGGCTTCAAGAGAAGCGACAACATCGTTCTTAGTATCAACACCAGAAACAGGCGTTGATAGCGTAGCTATTTCTTATGGGATGTTTGGCCCGTTTATGGCTGTCGCCCGTCCTATTGCCGCTCTTTTTAGTGCTATTACAACAGGCTTGTTAATGGCATTTCTACCCGCAGAACAAAAAGAAGCAGTCAAAGAGGCCGCCACAACCAGTTCCTGCGGTGGTTCATCATGTGGCTGCTCAGGTGGTGATGAAAAACCAGTAGAGGTTACAAAACCTTCGTTCAGCCAAAATACCCTGAACGGACTACACTATGCATTTGGAGACATATTTGACGACATAGCTGGCTGGCTTGTGTTTGGCCTTGTTCTTGCCACCGCCGTTATGACCTGGGTCCCGCCAATGGCCTTTGCCGAATACGCGACGGGTATCATGGGTATGGTTATTATGGTTATCATTGGTATTCCAATGTATATCTGCGCCACAGCATCAACCCCTGTGGCTGTTAGCCTTATCTTGGCTGGTGTGTCGCCGGGAGCGGCAATGGTCTTCATGCTTGCAGGTCCAGCTACAAATGTCGCTACTATGGGCATTGTCCGCAAAGAAATGGGGAATGCGGCTTTAGGTCTGTATCTTTCTGGTATCATTGTCACCAGCATACTTGCAGGGTTGGCGACTGATTATGTAGCCCAGAAAATGGGGTATGACGTCTTGGTTCAAATGTCAGGGGATACAGAGTTGATCCCCACTTGGATTGCGATCAGCACATTGGTCGTGCTTGGGGTACTGCTGACCAAAAAGCTTTCCAAAGATATGATTGGTGCATTTTCTCGTGTTTTCCGTAAGGAAAGCCTCGAGGTAAGTTGAGTATATAATTCAGGTTAATCTGATTTTTTTATAGGATGGACTATGGGAAAAACTATCTTAATTGTTGAAGACAGTCCTATGTGCATGAAGTTATTAAATGATCTTGTTTCATCGGTTGGTCATGAAACGATCAATACTTCAACCGGTGAGGAGGCTCTTGAGTTAGCCTTTCAACACAGACCTGAATTGATAATCTTGGATTACAAATTGCCTGGTATGAGTGGTGTTGAGGTGAATAAAGTGTTGAAGAACGACCCAAGGACAAACGAAATTCCTGTAATCGTAGTCTCATCCCATTGTAATGAACGTGAAGGACAACAATTAGTTTTGTCGGGGTTTGAAGCTTTTGTCCCCAAACCCGTTTCTACTAATAAGCTTATAGATTTAATATCGAAAATAATTTGAGGTTTAATAATTAGCTTAATCGTAAATAACACATCAGCCCTCAAAACATCCGTATATGGCTAAAAGCTGCCTATGTCGTACCTCTGTGTTTATGTCTGGAATTCGTACTTTAGCAGAAATAAAGAATACCTAATAAAATGCACATTTTGTTAAGCATAGGCTCAATCCCGCAGAAATGCTGACATTCAATGAGCCCTTGTGGATGAACCTCAACGGAAGCATAATTTTATCTTAAATGTGCAACTTTTAATGAGGTATGTGATGAAACAGGCAAAGGTTATATCCCCAACAGAAATGAGGCGTTTGTTAGCTGTTGTTGATGCGGGAAAGCATCCTGCACGTAACCGTGTCGCGATTATGCTGTCTTATTACGCGGGGTTACGTGTGGGAGAAATTGCAGCGTTGAAAATTTCTGATGTGTTTGGCAGTGAGTTAAACGTCAAAGATCAAATCCAGCTTAAAGCTGCTTATACAAAAGGGAATAAAGCCCGCGTTGCATTCGTTAGCGATAAGCTTAAGCGTGAAATCAAAAGCTATTTGAAAACGCTGTCAGTGATCAATGCAGATAGACCGTTTCTTCTCACTCAAAGAAACACACCATTTTCTCCCAACACGCTTTGTCAGCTCTTTGGCAAACTATACGGTGATGCTGGTATTGATGGAGCAACGAGCCATAGCGGTCGTCGATCGTTTATCACCAAGCTTGCACATAGCGGTATTAGCCCGAAGGTGATTATGACGCTTGCGGGGCATCAGCACCTGACGACGACACAACGTTATATTGATGTTAACGACGAGATGATGCGTGAAGCTGTCGAGGTGATCTAAATTTCTGTCGGAGCTTCCGGTAAATAATTTTTGGGGACTTTGCCGAACAGATGGATTGCTTGTTCTTGGAAAGTATCGAGAATTTCCATTCGTTCATCAAATGTCATCGTGTCTTCATAGTTATCATAAAACAGTTTCCACAAGCCGACGGTAACGGCGACTAAATCTTCGCCCATTGTATGACTGCTACGTCGTTTCATAATCCGCTTTAATTCCCCGGCAAATTCCTTTGTCTCTACTCGTGCCGCAGCATAATGCAAGCGTCTTAGTGTTCGCTCCATATCCTGCGTTTCTTCAATCGCATTTAGTTTTGTCCACACATTATGTGCGATCAAAATCAAATCGCTCAAGCCATCTTTGTTATATTTACTTTCTCCCTTGTAGCTTTTCGGGCGAACTTTCTTCGGTGCGATTATGTCGCCAAACACAACGCCTTTTGGCTTTGATAATACCGGTCCATCGACGTTCGGGTAATGTTGATCATGACGGATGAAGTTTAAGTCTTTACTCTCAAACTTATCTTTCTTGATTATATAAGGTGAATAGGAGGCGCGATTATCTTCACGACCTTTGATGCGTTCATATACTTCCCCGCGCATACCTGATATTTGGAATTCAGAAGACGCATCTTGGGTGATATTAACAACGCAATTTCTTTCTGGGTAAGTTCTGCGAATTACTTTTTTCAACGTATAAAGCATCGCTGTTGTCTGTGCTGTGCCATTTCCTAGGAAATGCAAGAACTTCGGATAATGTTTTCTGCTGTGCATATATAAAATCATCTGCAGGGCGAGATAAAAGTTTCCGCTCATAAGCCCCGGAAAACACCATCCAACACCATGTCCCTGATCGTTAAACCATTTCGTTTCTTCAAACCAATGCACTACTTCTTCAAACGTGCTGCCATGCAAAACGTTTAGGAACGGAACTTCGCCTGTTGCATTTTCCGCATAGTATTTGAGATTATCTTGTGTCAAGCGCAACGCATTGTCGTAACTTATGCCATCCATCCAAGCAGGCACTTCAAGCACGACGGCAAGATCAGCTACGGCTTCCTGCCAACGCAAGACCTGTTCGCGTTTTTTGATTAAAGGCTCAAAGGAAAACTGCTCGGGTGTATCAAGCTCTTTGAGTTTCCATGCTTTTGATCCGATTTGATATCCACCACTATCTGTTAGAAGAAACGTATTATGGCGATCCCGATTAAACAGCATAGGTGATTTGTTTCGGGCTTTATCTAAATCAAGTTCCGCATGCCCTGCGGAAAACAGCGCGTATGGATGGGTAAAGCGGGCATCGTTAAGCTCGCTATACCAGTTAAATTCTTTCGTTGATTTGAAAGTGCCGTAAGGAACCTTTTTTCGGAAATCAAGAACATGCTTTTGCACAGCTTCAATCCATTGCGGTTGAAGTGAAGGCAAGTAGCTGTGTATTCGTCTGTCATCATAACGCATTGCTTATGCCTTTATTGCAATTAAGACTGCGTATGAAACATCATCTTTTTGTGTGTTGAATGACAGGCATTGATCTGAAACTGTAAAGGTTATGTTTTTGTCGCCAAGCTTGTTTAGTTCCTTTACAGCGCGTTTAACGATACGAACTGTATCTTTATCAAGCTTGATTGGTTTACCTTCGATAACATCAATAGAGGCGTTTTTGATTTTCAGCTTTGATAGATGATCAATCTGCTCTTTGCTCAAATTAGCTTTGTGTTCTTTTCCTGTATGCCAAACGCTGTTTTTAATTGCAGAGGATTTTTCAATTTTGAAAACAACGACGTCTTGATCAACCTCGCCATGTTGCGGCATTTTGTTTGATACGACGATTTCTCTAATGTCTTTATCTATGGGTTTGGCAAAGAGTATTTTGCCTTTAACGCTTAATTCAATAGCTTCCTTGCGAAAGACGTGTTGTAAATCTTTGCTAATGGCAACCAGATCATCGCCATTGAAACTCAGCTTTTGTTTATCAAAACCAGCTTCGGTTTTAACAGATTGAATAGTGGCAAATGCACGAGCTGAAATTGCTTCAAACGTAATGCCTGCTTTTGTGTCGATGAGCGCATGAGTTGCTTCGCCATCAGCGACCAAGACGCTTGCCAATGCACCAGCTTCTTGAAAAATTGCATCTGTCTTACGTGGTTTAGGCTGTGCTTTTTCCCAACTCGAAATGATTGTGTCTTTAACAGCATCGGATTTCTTAGGAAGTATGCCATATATGACAGGTTTACCATTTACAATACGTGCTACGAGTTCGACATAACTACCATCTTCAATACCTGTGATATTCGTATCGAGTTCGATTTCTTCAAAATCAGCACTTAGGTGTTCGAGTGCTTTTTGTTCTTTAGTAGCTTCATCAAGATCGTCACCATAGAGTGTTTTTCGAAAAAACGTTACTGCACGGTCAAACCCATTACTCAGTTTCTTTTCAAATTCTGCACGCGATAGGTTTTGATTTCTCGCACCTTCAATGACCTTTGCGTATTTGGATATAAGTGGGCGATTTTCGTCGTTTTTGCTTAATAGCTCGTTTGCTCTATGAAATGCGATACGTGTTATTTTGTATTCGAGCGATGTGCCGCTGTTACTATTCAAGCCCAGAGAGGTAAGCGTTTGATCTGCTTCTACCATATTACTATTTGACGTAACATCGAAGAGAGATAGGGCTAGTGCTTTGTCTGCGGAGAGTTTGTTTATATGGGCGGTTTCGAACTGAGAATTGCTTTGAAGAACAACCATTGCCCGTTGTCCAAGCTCTCGTATGTCGCCTTTAGTGATTGCAGAAATAGCTGTTGCCATGATGATTTTCTCCCCAGATTTTCTTTGATGATGAAAAAAAAGTGTTGCTTAAGCAACTTAATTTTCTTGTCAAAATTGAATAAATGCTTCTGAATACAGAAAAACAGGAGGGGGAATAGATGACCGATTTAGCCAAAGCCGCGAAAGAATATGTGAGATTGCACGATAAACTTCGTGCGGAATTTCCAGACTGCATGAAAACAGATGATCAATTGCAAACCACTCTGTTTCCTTGCGATACTTCGACTACGGAACAGATTTGGCTAAACTTTTGGCAGAAACCAATTCGTTCGTCTGCAAAGCTAAAGCAAGGCGAAAAAATTGTTGAGAAGAATAGTGGTCGTTTTGAAGGTATTTGGAAGGATATGACACCCGACAATAGTCCTTATGAAATTATCCGTGTCGATAAAGAAAAGCGAGTAGGGTCATATTCTAATAAGAAGAATTTCATATTTGCAGGTGATAAAGCGAAGGAATATGCGTCTAATCCGACAATTGCAAAGCATAGATTTTTGGCGATTTTCAATGCAGGTATTTGCTTCAAGAAAAGGCATGACAAACACGGAGCGAACCCCTTTCCAGAGCTTGTGATGAGAGATGATGTTGCTGCCTTCATCGCAAGCGATGGTTTTATGAAAATAGTAAGAAACTTTTCTAAAGAGTTTGGGTTTCTATGGGGTCCAATAACTGTATGTCACTTCCTTACCGATTGTGGTTTATCGGTTAAACCTGATTTACATATGATCAGAACGCTAAAATATATTGGGCTATTTCCTGTTGATAAATCTGATAACCTACAAAGCGCAAAGAAAGTCGTAGATGTTGTGCGGATTGTTACTCAGCTTTGCCAAGAGGTATATGGAGAAGTTACTCCTGAAAACTTAAGAAGGTTTGATCTCTATTTATTAAGAATTAGTGAGAAATTTAAGCTGAAAAATCAACTCGAAAACAACACGCACGACATTTGAATTTTGCATTTGTGAGTGCTGAATTGTTATAATGTTTATAGTTAAATTATGCTCATAGACGAAGCTGCAAAGCCGTTAGCATAAATAAAATTATAGCGTTCTCACTCACACTGTCCCCGGGACTTAGACCGGAGAGGATATATAAATTATCTGGATATAAGCTTAACGCAAGCGCCTTGGAAGGGACCGATTGTTTACCCGCAATTGCACGAAGCCAAGTAAAATAAAAATGCCCGCAAGCTTTGGAAGATGACAGCATCTTCGCTAACATGGTTTGTTTGAAAAGAAGAGCTGGTGGTTGATTACTGCTGTAGCTCAGCATCTTTGTGTAATTCGATCTGCACCTTGATGACACCGTCCGAAAGCGTAAGCTTGGGGATTAGGGGATGGCAAGAAACACACGGACTGCTTGCTGTTAATTACCCCTGTTTCGAAAACACTCAACACTCAGATAATGTGTTTATTTCCCCTCTGTAATTGTATTTTAGCTGTTACAGGGGGGGGGGTAATAAAATCTAACATCTTGATAATATTAATTCATATAAATGAGATGTTTTCTTCTTACTTAATCTTTTCAAATAAATTGCTTATTGAAAAAAGAACGGAATGAAATGAAGTTCGACTTTCAATAAGCGTTGTCGTGCTGAAAGCAGGACAATTTATAACTCACTTAAATATTCATAGAAACAGCTCAGTTAATACCAAGCTGTAAGTTATATATGTGGTTATTTCGCTATGTGGTTTTTGATTTGTGTATCTAATTCACCAGCGCTAACTGCTTCTATGAGCAATGTGATGGCATTTGGAAGTTGTTTGTCTTCACCAATCAAAATGTCGGTTTTGCCTTTTTCGATTTCTACGGCTTTATTGCGAACACGTAAGCTAAAACGCACCTTGCCATCGTAATCACGCCAATACCATTTGCGGATAGGCTTTTGGATTTCTTGTTTAGTGCGTTGTCCATCGGAACCTTCGACATATTCGCTTCTTGCTTCCGTATATGTCTCACCTTTTACCATGGCATTGGCAGCTGCAAGCTGGCGATTTAAGTTCGTGACTAAATTGCGTTTTGCATTATCAAACGGGTTTGATTTAGCTGGTGCTTGTGGTTCTACGAAATTCAGTGATTTAAGTTTTGTCATATCTAACTCCATTTCAATTCCAACCGTTAGTGTAACTTCATTGGTTCAAAGGAAAAGGAATGAAAGGTGTTAAGTATCTGTGTTAAACGACCACTATAGTCATCCGTTCCTACACCTGATCAATTTCTGACTTTATAATTTCTCCATGGGAGAGATTTTAATGAAGACTTTGGAATTTAATAACCGAGATCACGACATTGATTATTCAGCGATTATCGCACGTATGAAACACGCGTTCGGAACAGAAACAATAAACAGCACAGATTTATATTCGAATGAAGATCAAACAATCACAATGCGATTTTCATCCAATGCCGATTTTTGGAAATTGATGATTATCTGTGACAGCGAACGAGAATATGACGTTGTGTGCAACGAGCTTGACTATGCGGGACTATATAAGCGCACAGATCTATTTTAACACGCCGCACACACGCCTTAAGGCCGGTCATACCCGATAATACTATTCAATTAATAAACGCTTTTCTTCGCTAACGAAAAACAATTCACCTTCAACATCTTTAATTTTCATATCGCTAAATGAGGGAAGAGGCGCGATAACATTATTATCAATATTATCCTGTTTCTTTTTCGCTTTTTGAGTTTCGGCATTTGATCCATGAATTTTTTCTCCATGACGAACTGCTTCACTCTTATCATAATGTTCAATAAGCATTCGTTGTGAAGTTCCCATATTCTTAGCGATAAAATAACTATCACCGCCGTCTTCAATTAAATGCGTTGCATAAGAGTGACGTAAGCAATAGATCGTATACGGAATTGGATCTTCATTTTCGATTTCTTCACTATGAGTTACATCGATAAATTCAAGATATTTTTTGAATTGTTGTTTATAGGAATATACGTGCTTCTTACGCCAACTAATCCATAAATAATCATCTTCATGAGGCTCTCTTCCAAGTATACGAGCATGAACTTTTTGAAGCTTTGCCATATACTTATGAACATCTGGGTGAATAGAAACGGTTCGCCCTTTAGCTTTTTTGACTTTCGATTTTGGAATATGCAATGCCACTTCCAAAAGGTAATTCTCTTTGTCTAACTTTGGTTGGTAATGCCTCCATTTAAGATATCGTGCTTCACCTACACGAATTCCCGAATAACGTAAAAGCATTACGTAAGCAGCAAACACCTCACGAGAGATGCTGGTATTTCGATCACGACTGTTGGCAATCCAAGTATCCAAATGCTTTTCGATAACTTCAATTTCTTTTCGAGTAAACGGAACGCGTGCGATAATTTCAGACTTATAGTCAAATTCGGGAACATCCCTTTTATTCACGTATGAGTTTCGAATAGCATAATCAAACAGCTGATCTAAGGTTCCCAAAATAAATTTTATTGTTGTGGGGCTTAAAGGTCTAATTGGTCGTTTAGAGGTAACTTTTTTGCCTTTCTTGTTTACGTATCTAATAGTCGTATAACGCTTGCCACTTTTGTCTTCATAACCAATTTCTTTGTGAGAAGTGTGTAGATAATTTATGAATTTTTCAATATCCACCGTTCGCAATTTATCGAGCGCTGTTTTGCCGAAGAACTTCCGAATATAAAGTAAACGATAATATTTAGCCTTGTAATTTTGATCAGATAATTGTTTTTCAACAACTCGACTTTTCAAATGTTCATCGAATAAATCTACGAGTTTTTCTGTAGTCGGGATTACTAAATTTTGCTCATTTTCCAAACGATTTAATATCTCGTAATATTCTCTGTTTGCGATATTAAATGCTTTTGATTTCTGATCTGTTTTACAGCTGCGAGCGATTGGCTTATGACCATGAAGTTTTATCTCATAGTAATAATTACTGCTAAGCTTTTCCTCTCTTTTGAAAATAACCGCATACCCATTCGGATCGTTTTCCACTACTCCTGTAACTTCACCATTTTTTTTCATGCTCATGCCATCAATCCTCATGTAAAGAGTTTGTAGCTTATTTGTAGCTATTGCTTTTAACGCTAAAAGCAGGAGTAAATTTTGTAGCTATCTGCTCTTAAGGAAAATAACTATTACTCAATAGATTAACACCTAAACTGTAATTATATAGGATATGAGTGACAAAATATACAGTTTTTGTAGCTATATTGTAGTCATACAAATTTAATTTTATTGTTAATTTTCAATATACTTAGCATTATAGCTATAATCCACCAGATAAGGTCGATACTCCAGCTCGCTTTCATTTACTTTCTCCTGAAAAAAAGAAAACGCCCCTGCACCAAATGCAGAAGCGTTTTCAATTCGTTATTTTATTTAAAGAGCTCTTGGTTCCAAGAAACCCTCTTTTACTTAGACACCTTGGTCGTTATCCCCCATACCTTTGATGCTTTCCCAAGCTTCACCAGCAGAGACTACACAAGCCACCCCCGTTGGGCGTGTAACCAAAATGGTCCAACTGCCTTTATTGGAGGCAAAAATTTCAACAACACCACCGTTCCCCGCCAATCCCATAGAGACCGGAACTTCACGATAGCGTTCTTTCAATGTATCAATAATGTCCACGCGCTCACCGCACAGGTTTTGCGCAGCTACAGGAAAGGCGAAGGACATTACGGTGATCAGCGTCAAAAGACCGCTTAATATACGTTTCATAACATCCTCCATCTTTTCACTTACATCTAAAACAAATATGGGAATTGGTATGACCACTCGCAAGGATTTTTTTAGACATCAAAATCACTCTGAGCTGTATGGGCACTGCCATATCCGCCCCATTGTTTGATCTTTTTACCATCCAATATATGGACAGGTGTTCTAGGCAGGCGCACGGGTTCTGAAAGTAAACAGCCCGCCACCGCATCCAAGGCATCATCTTTTGCCGACACACTGGGCACCCATTCACGCATTTCTGTGGGAAAGGATGTTCTCCAGACATTGCGATGCACCTTTAAGGCCCGTGAGGCCAAGACCACATCAAAAGCTGATAAAATGCGTTCGGCCTTGTTGGTGCGTGAATGTTTTTCAATCACCGCACAAGACACCCCTTCTTTTTCCAGCTCTCTTCGCAACAAACCGGGGAGGAACTTCCCCACCCCATTTGTTTCCAAACAGACCGAAGGCAGATAAAACTCTTTCACAAAGGCCACCACTTGGCGGCAAAGCTGGGTGGCTTCATCAGCCTCTTTCAACTTCTTTGGGTCATGGGTCATATAACGCAGCCCATGCAGCCAATAGCCTCCTTCATCATCGCTATAAACTGCGGCAATCACACTGGCATCCCCCTTATGGGGCGAACCAAAGGACGGATCCCACCAGCAACTGGACGATATAAGCTTATGACCCTCTAATGAAAGTGAGGCCATCTGGTTATGCTCATTATAATCAAGCTCGCTTTTATAAAGCTGCATAAGGTCCGGGTCCAAGCGGCTTTCTGAAATATTGACCGGACGCAGCATCATCTGGCTTTCAAACTTGTTTTTACCAGTTCTGCGTCGAATAGACTCAATATTGCTATCGGGGAAACGCTCAGCCCATTGGCTATTGCCGTTATCATCAAGCAAGGGCAGTTTGAAACGTTCAAACCCTAAAAGGAAAGGCTCATCCTCCCCTCCTTCACCATGTTTTTTATCCGTATAAATGGTGTAATAGGTGTGAGGTGTGCCCACATAAAGCTGCAAGCCACCGGGGACCAAGACATAATCAATTTCCTGCAAACGTGCGCGCAGATCAATTCGTTTGGGCGCACTATCACAGGTGTTGGGAACCTCTACATCATCACAGATCACCACATCAGCGCGCGAGCCTGTAATATTAGCCCCAATACCTTTTGCCAACATGGAAGGGTCACGCAATTCAGAAGGGCGATTAACCGTAAACTGGTCAGAAGCCCATTGCTCCTTTCTCTTGGGTTTTAAAGGTTTGGTCAGGGGATGGCGTTCAATAATGCGTTTAACATTGCGCACCATCTTTTTTGCCAAGGCAAAATCAGCCGCCATCACCATGATGCGTCGATCCGCATCCTGATATAGCAGCCACGCACAAAACAGGCCGACCAATGTGCTTTTTCCACTGTTGCGAAATGCCATCAGCAAAAGTTCACGACGTCCCGTTGTCCAGGCCTCATCCAGCCAGCGACAAATCTTTAAATGATGTTGAGGCATGGACAATCCCTGAAGCTGATCCCACAGCATGACAAACTCGGGAAAAGCCACACGTTTTTTCATTATTTTTTCCTCCTTATAAATTGGCGGTTAGACATGGAAAAAGCCCCGCACAATGTACGGGGCATTCCCTGACTTCTTCATCACTGAGTTTAAGAACTATCCAACTCCTGCAAGGCCGCACGCGCACCTGCCAAGAGCCCCGCGATTTCGTCATCTTCACTCAGGCTTGGCGGGGCGCTTTCTTCGGTTTTTTCCGCCCACCTCGCAAGTTTGGTGAGCAATTCCACATGGGACAGAGCAGACTTACAGGCCGCGTGATGAGCCGCAAAGCCTTTTGCATCAACAGGAATTTCTGCTTTTGAAAAGGCTTCATAGCTGATAGTTGCGCTTTGGATCAGGCTGGGAAGCAAGCCAGCCAATAAGGATTGTACCTCATCGACCGACTTGACCTTCTTGGCCCGCCGTCTCCTTTGCGCAAGAGGTTTCTGTTCTTCCAATCTCTTCTCCCGAACATAAAAAAAGCCGCTTTCACAACATGAAAACAGCCATAAACTTCAGATAAAAGGAGTTGAAAATCAGCTTACACTTAAACCTGCGGGCTGAATGGCCTCAAGTTCTTGCGGTGTGGTTGCACTTTCAATCGCCGGATCAGCCGTAGCATCGCGCAAAGCCTGTTTTTGCGTGGCAATAGATTGTTGCAAAGTCCCATCACCAGCTTCCAGCGCTTTCATATATTGTGCATCAAGACGGTCCAGCTCAGGCATGCGAGCTTGGCGGATTTTATCGCGCCAAATGGTGCGGGCTTTTTCCATATCGACCTCAATCACAGCCCCGTTAAGCTGCCATGCCTCACGAAAGGTGCGCTGATCTGGTTTGGTCACCTCATCGGCTTGGACTTGGCCTTGTTCAGTTTGAATATAGGTAATCGTCATTTACTTTCTCCTGATTATTTTTCCATGCATTGCGCCATTCACGCGATGCAGGTAGTTGATCTTTTTTACAAATTACAAGCTTGATGGAATTGCCATTTTTCACAGCTTTCCAAACATGTTCTGGCGTATCTTTTTTCACCAGATATTCAATAGCCTCTTCCTCACTCATAGGTCCAAGGGGAGCTGTCTCATGAAGGATATGAGCGTTGGTGATTTTGCCCTCTTCGTCATGTTCCAACTCATGATAAACACTCACGGGCGGTAAAACACCTCCATGCAGGGCCATCGCCATCCAGTTAGGGTCAGGCACAAGAACACTTGAAGGTTGGTCAATATCAGCGTCAAAAACAACACGATAGTCGGACTGAACGGGTTCAAGTTGCGCCTTTGCCAGCTCGATGCGCTGCCATAAAGGAAGCTCAGCCAACTCGGTCATGCTAAAGCTCCATCAACAACAGAAGTTGCTCGGTTAATATCGTAAGTGGCACCGTTACTAACCTCAACCCAACGACACTGAAATGAGGTAGTTGATACAGTATTGCCTCCAGCACTTGTGACACTTCCTGCTGCTGCGTACATAGAGGTCGGCCAATCACCTGTGATCGTGATGGGATAGTGAATATTCGCCATCGCGTTAGTCAGGTTCGTCGTGTAAAGCGAAACTCCGTTATCAACAATTGAGCTTACATTGTAGCTATCGAGTAAGGCAAAGGTATCTCGCCCGTCTATAACGCTATAGCCCTTAGCTCGTCCAAGGTCACTAGAGGGGTCGTAAACAACTTCGCCATTGACATTCGTTACGATTAAATTGCTCATGCTAAATCTCCATGAATCATCCCCATGCATGAATTTGTATCTGCATAGGCGTGTGAGTTATTCATCACGTAAAAACGCATGTAATCATAACGAGCTGCGCTACAGTACATATGAGTGCGTCCCGTACAAGAAGACGTTCCAACATTGTCGCTTTGTGCTAAGGGGCTAGTGTAGTAAAGCGAGGCATTACCTGTACCATTATCCACCATCGAACTAACGTTGAAAGACTGCACGATAGTATTCGCACCAGATTGATCGTAATGCGCCCAAGCTTTAGCCACACCAGACACCATGTCATTGGATAGGTAGTCCGTATCAACACCTGCTGAGCCATCAACCTTTTCAATTCGATTTGTTTTTAAGGTCATGCTAGGTCTCCTGCACATAGGAATGAGTGCCGATGCTGGTCTTGGGAAGTGCCGGAGCTATCCTTAGTTTTGACCTGCACGTTTGACACAGCAAAGTCGCTACTAAAGTTAGACTCGTTAGCACCTGAGCCAAAAGCTGGATACATCTCGTTAGCTGAAGCCATGCTGTTGGTGAAGTTATAACGAGTTATGCCCGTGCCTTCGTCGGTAACTGAGGAGATATTCACACTGCCTTTGATGGTCGGAGTGATCTGGTTGTAGTGACAGAGAACCTTAGCTGCGCTCTGACCTGTTAAATCAACAGGGGAGCCGTCTGCCTTTTGCAAGGCATCTACTTTGAATAAACTTGCCATATTACACCACCGTAAATGTGCCGTTAACCGTCACAGTAACACCATTGGCAATCGTGACAGGACCCGCCATAAAAGCATTTCGTCCTGCTGGGATTGTTGTGTCTATTGTGATGGTATCGGCGTTGTCATACATCTCATTCAGCGTAGGCCCGCCAAGTGAGACATTGGGATCAATCTTGTCTTGAGTAATCGCCCCATCTGCCACATCAGCCGTTTCAATGAGGTCAATAACTGCGCGATAGTCATTAGGATCAAAAGTCTGGGCTTCATCACGCGCAGCTTCTGCTGCGACTTGCGCTGCCATTGCATCAATGGCTGCTTGCGTTGCAGCCTGCGCATTAGTTTGGGCTGAAGTGATCTCAGCCACACCGGGGCCAACAATAGGAAGACCATCACCATCAAATGCCAAAGTGCCATCAGCACGATCAACCTTTGAAGGCAGCACCAGTGCCGCATCCCCATCGGTTGGGTTCAGCATCACAGCGCGTTGCAAATCTTCTGCATTTTGCTGTGAAACAGCCGTGAGATAATCAAGCTCCTTATTAATGACAGAAGCGTGAAATGCCCCGCCTTCAGCAAAATCGCTGGTGCGTTCAATCACCAGATAGCGCCGTAAAGTCACCACCACATTATTGGCAGGAGGAAGATCAAAAACAACACTTCCTCCTTCACTTTGGCCCACTCCTGAAATGCTAAACCCTGCTGATTGCAAAGTCTCATCCAGATAGACCTCTAAATCCGTTTCCTTAAAAATGGGAAAGGGATAAATAAATTCAGATTGGACACCGTCACCCAACGCTTGAATGCGCGGGCGTACGTCTCCAATCACGATGTTTTCACTCATCGTGTTTCTCCTTTTTCTAAATTATCTGTCTTTAAATTAAGCGTTGGCGGTTAGTTCTACTAAAACCGACATCACGCTAAAAGGAAGTGGCGTATCTTGCTCGATGCGCCAAAGGCTTTCTGTACCATTGCGACGCCAGCCCAAGGCCCTCACCGTAATATCACCGGTAAAAGATTGTGGCGCACTATCAAGCACCCCACTGGCCCCAAACCGTTTAAACGGCACGTCTTTTGGCCCGCGCCCCACATCCAGTTTAAAAGCCATGGTTTCTTTGAGACGAAAGGTTAAAGAAACCAAACGGATACGCCCGCCTTGTGCCGCATTGCCCGTTGTTTGGGGCGAGGGCGGCAAAGGTTCTAACACATGGGTATAGGCAAGGCCTGCTTCTAATGCATTGGCCTCACGGTTTAAAATCAGCTGCCCATTTGTGACTTGCTGGTCTTGCGCCACCGCACCATCAGCAATAACCTTTACATTTTGCCCCTCAATATGATCAAGACCGGACCAAATGAGGGAGCCGTCTTCATCTTCACCATAAAGGGCTCCATCTGTTGAAAGACGATCATCAAAGACTTCAATGTAGTCTTGCCCGTTTCTTTCAACCAAAACATAAGCATCCTGAGCAACCACACAGATATTTTTAAAGCTCCCTTGGGTTTCAAACACCGACCATGCCGATATTTTTTCAGCGCGATAAACACTTAAAGCCCCCATGGTGCCATCACCCATAACCATATAGAACTGGCGACGATAACTATCGTAATCTTGGTCTTGGGGCTCATTCATAATATGCTTGCTCAACATGGCCAGATCATTTGATTGATAAGCCTGTTCCATATCGGCAAACATAAACTCGCGCAGGTCTTGACCATCACGACTAACAAACAAAGTCGCCCCATCCACATTGCGCGGCGGGACATAACGATCAATTGGGGTGCCCACACGGGTTTGGCGTTTAAGCTGGATGGTTTCCGGCGTTAAAGGATCACCTGAGACCATCCATTCTGCACCTGAGGTAAAAATCTGCAAATGACGCGATGAAAAGAGCGAGCGAATAGCATTGACCTGATCTGACAAAATCGCAAACTCAATGGCTTCATCATCCAGCCCTTCCCCCAGATCAAAGTTAAACAGATCAGAGGATTTAGACATCCATAAGCGGTTGGGTAAATCACGCGTGCCGCCAATGACCAAACGGTCTTGATGAAAGACAACGCTGACAGGCCAGCCATGAACTTTGGAAAACGACTGTTCTTCCCAATCTTTTGTAGCCTCAATATCAACCAGCCCGTCTTTTTCCTTCACCATGGCCGTTGCTTGAGTAGGTGAGGTGACAGCCGTAATTTCCACTTCTTTTTTGGCAAGGCGCATACGTGTGTTGATATGATCATCCACAAATACATCCGCACTGGCTGTTAAGGTAACCGTGCCTGTGGTCGCACTGGCTTGAAGCGTTACATCATCTACGCTGAATTTGTAAAAAGGTGCATACCGCCGCCCCGTTTCATCATCCTCATAAAAGCTCCACGGTACAATCGTCCAATCCGTATGAGATGTTCGGGTGATTTTTTGTGGCTCAATATCAGGATGGACCACCAATAAAGTATCCGCACTTTGTGTCCAGACAAGCAAAGGCAACTGGCTTTCACTCCAAGGCGTATCGATCTCGATCTCTTTCACCCCATCGCGGTAAACCTGCATTTTTAAATCACTGAAAACCAGCAGATAGGCCTGTTCGATATTAAATTCAAAAGCGACCAGACGTGAAGGACCTAACGCCGTATCCACATGGCGCAGGCCTGCGCGCCTACGCAAGCCCCCCGTTGAATAAATGATCAGGTTGCGCATGCTTGCCATACCGTTTTCATAGGCTTTTAAATCACCCCGTCCAATCAGGTAAGGTGAAATTTCACCGCCTGAAAAACTGTTTTTTGCTATGCGTGTGCGTGCCATCAGTATCTCACTCCCACCAAGCCATCTAGGGAAATGGTTTGCGGTGTCTGTTGTTGCGCATCGATATTGCGCGCTTTTTGCAGCTCTTTTTCCCCAATGCGCATAAAGGCTTCACCCCGCGAGGCGCTTTCCGTTAAGGGCAGGCAAAATTCAGCAGCTAAATGCGTGATCAGGCCTTGAGTGAAATAAGGTGGGAATTCTGTTGGTTCGGGCCTGAAAATATAAGTCAGCACCACATCATCCATATCCGTATGCAAGCGTTTTTCCTGAATACGGTATGTCACCCCGCGCCCCTGATCACCCGTCCCCACAGAAAGGGCGCGCAAGAAATCAGCGGGTAATTGATAAGCATAGGAAAAGTCTGCAATCGGTGTCGCTGTCAGTCTTGCCAGACGGATCTGGGCTGTTGCAAAGCTCCAGGGATAAGAAGACAGCAGGCTATCTCTCACCCCTGGATATAGGTTTTGTGCCACCTCTGATTCAGCAGAGCCATCATCAAAGGAGGATATGGTATTGGCGCCAATTTTCAAAAGGGCGCGCGAACATAATCCAATTTTGGTTAAGGACATGAATATCCCTCCATTTAATAGGTGTATTTACGTATTTTTAACAAGACCAATGTGTTTTATAATAGAGGCGAATGACGCAAATGAAATGCGCGCCACAAGGGCATCAAAGTCTTGTTTTTAAATGAGAATGATTTTTTTATGAAAAGCTACTTGCCCATAAGGTCAAGGTATGATTCTCTAGAAATGAAAATGCATATTTTAAGTTAACCATGCATTTATCTGGTGTACGGAGCCTCAATGTTGGTTGATAGCAACCATAGTAACAAGAACAAGCAGCGTGAGCAGATCACCCAGTTCATTGGTTCTCTTAAAGAGAAAACTGAAGAACTGAATGGATGGGCACGTCATGCTGAAGCTTCCTTAACAGGTGAAGGCTTTGGCACCTACCTTGAGTTTCGCGACCTCGTTATTGAATGCGAGAGCTTCAATGAAATTATCCAGCGCCGTTTAACAACAGACGATAAACCCAGCGATAACCCGGACCTTCAAGACCAACTTGATGAATTAAGTGCACGCCAATTAACCTTGGCAATCCATGCTTCGCTTAAATTCTTGCGTTATATCGCTGAAAAGAACCTGCCGATTGGCTCACGCGATGTGTTTATCCGCGAGCTTCAAGACTTACACCGTATGAAAAAGACCCTTGATAACGAACGTCTTCAAGGCAAGGTGGATCAAGCCGCCCTTGATGACCAAAGAAAAGTAGAAGAAATCCTCAATGTGGTGATCGAAAAAGCACCTCAGCTCTTTAGCTTTGACAACCTTGATGACGAAGAAGAAGACCTCGAATTTCGCGTCTGACCTCAGCCCTTCCGATAGATTTGCGGGGCTTCAAACCTTCTGTCCAAAGCCCCACAAGAACAGCTAGTCGGTATTAACCGCACCCACAGCAGTGATATCAGCCAGATCAACAGCCGATCCTGTGCTGGATGATACAAGGAAGATACCCGCAGCAGGCGTGCCGTCCGTATCAACATTTGCCATCACCATGTCACCGGTGCGCAACATATCAGCGGCCTCATTAAAATAACCGCTTGTATCCACATCCGCAGCAACATCCACCGTTGCGTAATGCCATAGGGTAAAGCCGTTTGAATAAGCCAGAACGCTCAAGTTTTTAGATTCAAAAGCCATAATCGAAGTCCTTTTTACATATAAAAAAAGCCCCGACAGAACAACCTGCCGGGGCCATAACAGTTCAGTGATTTAAAAGAAGGTTATGCGAGCTTATGCCGCAGCTTCCAAACAACGAAGCGAGACAACGCCGGATGGGTCAATCAGGCTTGAACCTTGGCTCATCATGTTGTTAACGAAGTGCGCAGCACGATCGCCATGCCACGACACATCAGACTTGATATCGTGACCCACCGCATGACCAATGGCTGTTTTGTGATACCAGTAGCAATAACGCACATCACCTGTTTTCGTTAGGCTTGAATGTGGCATCCAAAGCGTACCCAACCATTTTTTGGCTTGCGTGCCCTTCCATGGCAGGTCTTCTTCACCGACATAATCGGCTTTGGTGAACTCATCAATTTGCAAGAGATCAGACCATTGTTTCCAGCCCACGATGGCATAACGATCGCCATCATCAGGCACATCGGCTTCACCCATCATTTCAAAAGCTTCCAACACTTTGGTCTTGGTCAAACCGTCTGTGCCAGCGCCCGCAAAGTTGGTGGATTTATCCAGCTCGTTAATCACAAGCTCATCAGTTTTGCGGCCCAAGGCATAGGCACCAGCTTTACTGACCACTTGCATTTCATTGATGTTGGTCTTGATTTCATCAAACTTATCAATCCAGTCACCCGCATAGTAATCATAAAGCTTACATTCCACAGGTTCGTGATCAATATTCATGATCGGCACTTTACCATGTCGGCCTTTTGTGGAAGCCGTGCCTTTACCGATTTTCTGGAAAGTGGTTGTCGCGCCTTCCACACTATCTTTGGTGCGCACTGTATTGCGCAGTTTTGAGCCCATTTGCTGGTACTGAAGGTGTACTTCGGCCACGTAATGGCCAATAAACGACTGTTCGATTGATGTAGACATTACATCACTCCTATTTAGTTAAATTGTCAGAGAGAAAAGAACCCGAAACAGGCTTGGTTATGGACGACAGTCCGCCAAACGCTCAGGCAAAGGCCAGCGGGCCAAGATGTGCAGTGCAAAGAACATCCGGTTATCCGTCAGGCAGAATATGTAAAGGATTGATCGCTTAGCCCCAAAAGGCGTGAAGTTCCTTCACGAATGAGGTCTAAAGCAAAAGTTTCAACAGCCAGAGAGAGAGCGAAGAACACTCCGGTCACACTTCTCCTGTTGACTGAGGATGAAGTTAGAACATTTAGAGAACAAAGTCAGTGCCTAAATTCATATTTCTTGTATTTTTTTGGCTTAACTTGGTTAAACCCTAGAAATCAAAGCCTAAATTGAAGCCGAACTTATCCATAATCTCGTCTTCATCCTTGGCTTTAACGATTTGCCCAAAGGCTTCTTCGGTCTTGGGCCCGACAATACCGTCATCTTTTAAGTTGGCACCAAGGTCATTTAGAGTATCTTGCAAAGCAAGCCCTTCTGGCTGGAAGCCTTCTTTGGGGGGTTTTTGTGTGCCAAGCAACGGCTTAAATGTCGCGCCCAATTCACCTGCAAGATTTTGCGGCCCCTGCTTTTTGGCTTTTTTCACGGTTTCTTTAAACTGACCAAGGGCAATGGCTTCTGACACTTTATTTGTGCCATTATCCACCAAGGCTTTCTTGAGACCAAACGACGTCTTTGGCCCAATAACACCATCTTCTTTCAGTTTTACGGTTTTGGACACATTTGGCAGTGGCGTGTTGTTTTTCTTACCTGATAAGAAATTAAGACCGGATTGTATCCCCTTAATAATTTCGCCTTCCTCTTTAATGGGCAAAATTGTGTGGGTTGGATTATCATCACCCGGGATTGGTTTCTTCATATCAGGCATACCCGGTACAGGCTGAATACCCGGCTGTTCTGGCAGGCCAGACTTTGGTGGATGGATGGGCAAGTCAACCCCGCCTTCAATCGGGCTGATACGTACATCACCCTCATCGCCGTCACTTTGTGGCAAACGTGCGATGATCTCCTCAATCGCAGCATCGATCTCCTTTCCATCTGCTGTGCGGATTGGTACTGGTTGAGTAGGCACACGACGCACGGGCTTGGGCTGAACCATCTTACCGGTTTCATCAAACTCTACGGGCGTGTTGCCATAATAATGATCAAACCATTCACGCTCACGCAGCATCATATCACGCACGTCAGGCCCAGAAACCTTCTCCCGCTCCTTCATCGCCTCCTTAAGTTCAGCCTCAGTCCAGTCTTTTGGCGGTTTGAGTGTATTATTATTTCTTATCTGCTTCATTAGATTTTTAATGTTCTCTGTTTTCCTATTTTCGTTTTTGCTAGCCATTTTTGCTATCCTTTCAAAAAGTTTCCCTCCTCCTTCCATAAGACGGTCAAAGGAGAGTGTTGATGAAGAAAATGATATTCCTTCTGTTGTTGATGAATGCCTGCAGTTTTCCACAGGACATGCGCGAAAACTCGACAGATTGGCTTTTACAATCTGCAAGAAATCAAATCTTTACCTATGGCAATGTTCCGCTTGCCAAAAAATATCTTCAAATTGCCCTTGAGGAACATAACAGCGCTCAAGCCGCAAACCTTCTCGTGCGCCTTGAGTTACAAGGCTTGGAAAAAAACAACGTGAATTGGCATTCTAAAAAAGTCCAAAAACTAAGGCAGAATGCATTAGCGCTTGTAGGCCCGTTTATATCTTCAAACCCGCAATCTGCATTCCTAGCTGGCTTACTCAATTATGAGATCAATAATGATCAGGCGCTCAAAAATTTTGAGCTTGGGGCCAATGCAAATCTACCAGTTGCCATGCTTTATACGGGCCTCCTGTTTCATCATCATAAAAAAGACAATGACAAGGCACTGCACTATTTTCTCAAGGCTGCACATGCAGGCTGTGCAAGAGCGGGAGCCTTTGCCCAAGCCCTTATTGACCCGGTTTATTCCGATGGTGGTCAGGCTTTAGACCTCAGTGTTCTTCAAGCTCAAGCCAAAGGTGTCTGGGGATTAGAAACTCTTGCTGAATATGTTGAAGACCTGTCTGCTGAAGAAGCAAGCTATCTTCGAAGAGAGGTGCACAAACAAAAAGAGGAACACCGTCATCAAGACAGTTTATTAACCTACCATCTCAACCAAGCCTGTCGTTTTAACTAAAAGTGCTAAAATAGGCCCCTAAATGATCAAATCCACATTCTTCATAGCGCTGAGCATTATGATCAGCTTTCCAGCACATGCTTCCTTACTCAAAAGCACATGCGAGAGCCTTCGTTTATCCTCACAACAAACGATGGGTATTCATCCTTCTGATTTCACAAAAGAACAAAAAAACGCGTATCTTAAATTCAATAAAAACTTTTTATCTTTAATCGGAGCCACAGATGAACCCGATATACTTGGCGGCTTTAAAGGCCTTATGCAGAACTTTAACCAGTTCGACCATGAGCTGAAAAAATATCCAGCCCTTTTTCTTTTACCCTTCCTCTGCCCCCAAAAAAAACAGCCAAATTTCTCATCAGAAACTCAAATCAAAACCGTACAAGATGCTTATAAAGCTTGGGCAACAAGTAGTTTTGCAGAAGAGATTTCACATGCCAATCACTTTATTTACACTGCGAAGATTCCAGATCATATAAAGTCATATTATCGCGGAGTATCTCACCTTTTAGGCCATGGAGAAGTTTGCAACTTTACCCTTGCTAAAAAACACCTTGAGCTTTCTGCCAAGAGATTAGACAGCGCTCATCGAAGCCTTGATTTGATTTCGGACCTATCACCTAAAACGACATGTGCGCGAGAAATTCTCTTTAAACGATGGCTCATGCAATAGAGATAGGAAACGCCATGAGAAAATTAACCATTGCTTTGACAGTCGCAACACTTTGCAGCTGCAGCTCATACCCGGATGATAATTTCTCCAATCATTTAAGAGAACCTGTGAACGCTATGAGCAATGAACTGTTATGTGCCAAACTTGCGCCTTTTTCAGACCACCCTTTGTTGAGCTTTCAGGCCAACACAAAGGATCAAGCTGCCATGGACAAATACACTCATGGCTTTCTTGAACTTCAAAATAAAAGAAACATTCCTGATTTTCAGGAAGCAATAAGACTGCTCCATCGCTCATTTATCTTATTGCCAAAGGACTATAAGAGTTTTCCTGCAAACATACTTTATCCGCTTCTGTGCGTTCATGGCACTCAAAAGGAAACACCGAAAAACCACGAGACCAACGACATCAGGCGTCATGAACAAAACTGGCTTTTCTCTTCGGATTCAGAAGAAATAACAATCGCGACAAAGGCCTTTGGTACAAACTCATCCGCAAATGATCGCACGAAATATTTCTTATCCCTCTCTTATCTGCTGGGGCGCGGTACTAAGTGCGATATCTTAAAGGCAAAAAACACCCTCTCTTCAATAAAAGAGCCAATTAGAGCCATCTCACAGCTTTTACGAGAAATTGAAAAACTGCAGACTTCAAATACGCATATCTGCCAAAGGGATCGTTATTTGGCAGAATTAACAGGAGACGAGTAAAGCCAATGCATAAGAGAATGCCTTCTTTCATTTTCATTGCTCTCTATCTATTTACGAGCGTCTCCACAGCTCTCGCCGCCCCCTCCCTTGGGAGTAAGGACGAGGTCACTCTTGCCCCGCAAACCACAGAAACGACCAAGCTTCTTGTCAAGATTATGAACGAGATAAATTGCCCTAAGAAGCCCTGTAAACTCAACGAAGTTGAAGCGTTATATAAGAAATTACTCAAGACGAATCAGAACCCTTTTTTTCTCTTATATTCTGCAAATATCTCTCAATATTCTGCGGCATCTCCAAAAGAGCTTATGGTCGCTCGATCTCAAGAAAATATGGCTATACATAAAATTCTAAACATACAGAACGACTCATTTTACACTCTTTCTGTACAGGCCCGTGAAATCGCGAGCCATTATAAATCTGGCCTTTTCTTTCCTGCTAATCAGAAAAAACATCGCCATTGGCTCTCTGTCGCTCAGTCCTTTTATGAAAGCGCTCTATACCGATGCCCTAACAGGCACAAAGCAAAGTGTTTTATTCCCCACCCACAAGAACCGCCTAAGTTCTCACCAGAAGAAACCGAGTATCTAAACAGTCTAAGAATACGAGAAAATGAAATCGAACAGCGCTTAAAACGACTTCACAGAGAAAGTGGTTTTATTGATTAATTTCCACTTATTTTCTAAAAATCAGTTTTTCATCACCCGCTTTCCATTGCGGATATTTCTTCATAATCGCTTTGAACAAAACCCCGTTTTTGAGCGTCTCAAACCAGTTTTGTAGGGCGTTAAACTCTGTCGTACAAAACCAGTCCAAATCAACATGGGCAAATTGGCGGATGAAGGGGAAAATGGCGTAGTCTGCAAGGCTTGGGGCCTCACCGCACAAGTAAGCTGTTGCATCTAAACGCTGGTTTAAATCCTGCAAGATAGGCAGGGCCCGATTGCGTTGTTCAATCGGGTCCATATCCTCATAACCGGCTGAATATTTATAGCGATCAAGATAACTTTTAAACTCCTGATCATTGCGTGTAATCAAGCCCAGCACTTCACCTTCATCGCCTTTAAGCCATCCCTCAGGGTCATTTTGCGCCAAGGCCCATTGCATGATCTCAAGACTTTCCTCAATCACCTGCCCATCGGGCAACACCAACACAGGTACCGTGCCCTTTGGTGAGGCTTGTAGCATTTGGGCAGGCTTATCGCGCAGAACCACTTCACGCAGCTCAACACTCACGCCACTGGCATAAATCGCCAAGCGTGCGCGCATGGCATAGGGGCAGCGGCGAAAACTATATAAAACAGGTCCTGTCATCACCTTACTATAGCCCGCTTAGCCCACACCGTCAGCCTCCATTTCATCTAAACTCACCAGACCTTCCAAATCAATGGACAGCCCGTTAAGCAAATAACAAATGGCCTCCCACGACATGGCTTTAGACAATGTTTCACGATAAATATCTGGCAAGGTGTAAACCCCGCTAAAGACGACTTCCAGTTCGCGTCCGTTCATTTTATTTCTCCTTTTTTAAAAGGACCTCCCCCGAGCGATCTCGAGAGAGGCACTTGGTCTTCCTTATTAACCGGGATAGAGGGATTTGAAACCTTGGCACACACGTTCAACCGTTGCGGGGTCACGATCGCGCCAGTATTTTGGATCACGCATCAATTTGCGCACATCTTCTTCACTGCGCATGCCTTGATGGTCATGCAAGCGGCCCATTTCAGGTTCGCCTTCTTGTTTTGTCATCATGTCATACAGGCTCATCACCCCGTCATAACTACTCGACATAGCCTCCAGCGCATCGGGGCCAAATTTTTGTTTGCCCCATGTTTGCAACTGACGTGCGGTTTCCATCCAGCGGTCTTCCCCGCCAAATTTGTCACACAGACGATCTACCTGATACTGACCATGCACATGGGCAAAAATCTCAGCAACCATTGGCTCTAGGGCTTCATGGGCAAGGTCATAAACAAGCTGAACTTGCTCATTTGAAAAGCCTGCCTGATGCATACGCATATTGACCTGCTCATTTGCACCAAACAGATCGCTCTTACATTCCACACAATATTCAGAATGATGGTTTGGTGCCTGTTTATGCAAGCCTGCCCCGACTTTGCGCTCCATCTCACGATAAGAACGTGCCATCGGTTCAAGGCGGGCTTCCCCCTTTTGCTCATCCCAGAATTTCTTGGGCAGATAAGACGGGCAGTCACAGGATTGTTTAACTTCCATTTCAATTTCTTTATTCATAATTCACCTTTTGTTCTATTTATTTACCTTCACGGCCTTGGCGCACCAAACCCATGATGTAGGACACCAGATAACGCTGGCCTTCAAGATGGCGCAAAATCCCGTTATGGGCATTTGCCCCAAGCGGGCGTGCCAAGGTCATTTCAGCTAGATGAGAAAGTGCTGCCTCCCCATCCACACCGGAAAAACATCGGGCAAAACGTGCAGGCACATCTTCCCCCGCCTCCCCTGTGATCTCCTCACTCATGGCTTTTTCAAACCAGCCCCATCCCGGGTCACTGCTGTTGGACATTATTTAACTCCTTCATCATTTCTTGCATTTGTTCAGGGTTTTGCATGAGCTCTTGCGCCATCTCGCCAATTTGCCCCATATCCATATTGGCAGGCATACCGGGCAGTTGACCTTGGCCAGCCTGTTGCATGTCTTCTTCACTTCTTAAAATCTCACCGGGCACACCATAGGCCTTGGCAAGAAAACGTGCGGCCTTTAGCGGGTCAATCAACCCCATGGCTTCTGGCCCCAAACTGTTTAAGGATTGGATCCATGCCAGAATGTCTTGGGCTTCTTTGCGAGTCTGTTGACGTGCCAATGGAGATTTATATTGAAGGTCGATATAGCGCCCATCAATGCGCAGGCCATTGATCTCACCACGGCGATTAAGGACCGCCAAGGCCCGCACCACAAGTGGGGTGAGCAATTCAGCCTGTAAACGCCCATAGGTCGCACCTAAAATACGCGCCATTTCAGCAGAGCGTTCCAGCACTTCAGTGGCTGTCATTTGCTTGGATTCAGTTGCGCCTAACTTATCAGCTAATAAGGCATGGCGGATACGTTTGCGCAATTCTTCCAGCACCACTTGTGACAGATCGAAACTTCCCGGGCTTTGCAAAGGTGTGAGCCCTGCTGAGCCCACGGCCTTAGGAATAATTGTTCCCGGCACAAGCTTGATGGTTGCCGGGTTTAACACCCCGTCATCATCAGCCTGCCAAATCCCCGTCACTGCAATAGAGGCATTTTTCAACGCCAGCTCAACAACTTTATTGGCTGTCTTGATATCCGGCAATGCCTTCATCACAGGGGAGCGACCATAACTTTCCCCCGGTGCTTTAAGCCAGCGAAACCCAATAAAGGGAGAATGGCTAAACACACCACGGCGCAACAAGGTTGGTTCACCCAAGCCCCCATGACCATGTTCTAAAACAGCCATATATTCAAAGCGTGGGCCATTTTCGATGACGGCTTCAACAACGCTGAAAAGCTCATCCTTATTTTTTTCAGCCCGCGCAACCATATCATGTGGCAATTTGCTTTCAGCAAAACGCGCACGTAAATGATCAAGGCTCATTTCACTACGCCTAAAGGTATCGCTCAACATACCGTTTACGCCTTCTTCCATCATCACTTGGGATAAGGGAACGGCTGTAAAACGAAAGGCAGATGCCTCACCTGGTGGGGCTTCTTCAAACAATAAACACGCACTACCAACCGTGACCAAATCAAGGAAACATTGATGCATTTCAATTGAAAAGTTGGAGCGCTCAAAATGGGTTTGTAACATAGCTGAGGCTTTATCAAGGTCTTGATTAAGACTTTCGATTTCGCCTTCTTCCACATCTGGGCCAGCCGTTAGGCCAAACCAGCGCGCCCATGGCGGGGTGAGATGGGCCAACATGCTGGCGGCAAGCTGGTCCACCGCATCTGGTGCAGTGCCATCAAACAGCTTATCTGCGCGTTTTTCACCAGCGGTGCCCCCACTAAAAAAGCCACTTCGATGGGGTAAGGCATAATCATAGCATTCCTGCCAGTGACCTTCCCAGACACCGCGTCTTTCTTTGCTTTTTGATAGCGTTCCAGCACATCTTTCGGTGTGAGTTCGCTCATATTAATCTCCTAATAACTGCTTGCCCGTTTGCGGGGCTTGATCGCTTTGTTCCAGACCGCGCCACGAAGTTTGGACGGTGCCTTGGCGACCACGACGACGACGTTCCATATTTTTCAGTCGTTCTTCACGTTCTGCTTCAGCCGGATCAGGCGGTGCAGGTGGTTCTGGCAAGGGCGCAGGTGGTTCCGGGCTAGAAAACATTCCTCCCATGAGACTCTCCTCTTAAATTTTCAAAGATATGCGGGCAGAATTCGCCCAATAAAAAAGCCCTCTTGAGTTTCCTCAAAGGGCTTTGGTCACACTTCTCCTGTTGACTGAGGCTATATGTAGCAGCCTCTCACCCTAATGTCAATATATTTTTTCCTATATTTTCACTTTTTGTTCCTTTTATAGATAAATAAAGCTGATAGGGCGTGATAATGAAAGGATTGCGAATACCCACAAGACGCTTAACCACTTCCACACATGTCATAGGTGCCCATGGAAAACTCTTCACCTTATTATCATCGAGGCAAACCGACTGAACATGCATGCCCATATCGCGATACCAACGGATCAGGCCTGCCAGCTCATAACCTTCCAGAATTTTCAAGGTTAAGTTATTACTTAACGGGTCCACCCAGATGGTTCCCCGGTCGGTTTCCAAAATGATAAAACAATGGCGAAACCCAGCGCGCAAAAAACGCAACCACCAGACACCCGTATTATCACTATATACAATTAAGGCCCGGCTCATCTCACTATCCCTTTCTTGCGCAAGGCGTCAGCCAGTTGGCCCAGTGCTTCTTCCCATAAAGGGACATCGCGCTTTTCTTCACGGGCATATTGATCCGGTGGGGTTAGTTTTTCGCCATAACTGCCCAAAACCTGCAAATGCGGGTTTTCAATAAGACGTTGGCGATAAATATCCATGACCGCACGATAAACATCATCAGGGTCACAGGGGCGCGGTGTTTCCACCATGCCAGCAACAAAACGCGCCCCATCATGGCGCATCAACTGGCAGCGCGAAAACCAGAACCAAGCTTCTTCCCCGTCTGCAAAAGGAACGGTTTCAACATCATGGGTGGGGGGCAATACAATTCTTCTCGTGGTTGACATATCAAATCCTTCTTTCTTGAAACTATCTGGTGCATTTAAAATAAGAACACAACAGGAACATTTATTTACAGCAAAACATTCCCATGTCAACTTAAAGTTTTCAATAAATTCCTATAGCATTCCCATCCTACATCTAGGATAATGCTCCCATGTTAAAACATGCAGATATATGGCGCGCGCTTGATCGCCTTGCTCAGGAATATGGTTTATCCGCTTCTGGCCTTGCTAAAAAGGCCGGATTGGACCCGACCACATTTAATAAAAGCAAACGTGTAACCCGCGAGGGCAAAGCCCGCTGGCCCAGCACGGAAAGCATCGCAAAAGTTTTAGAAGCCACGGGCTCTAACCTGAATGAATTTATCAATTATGTTCAAGGTGAAGGCGCACGCGGGGTGATTCGCAACGTTCCCCTTATTGGTCTTGCCCAAGCGGGATCTCAAGGTTTCTTTGATGATGCAGGTTATCCAACCGGGGGAAGCTGGGATGAAATCCCCTTTCCCGATGTGCCCGATTCCAATGCCTATGCACTTGAAATCACCGGGGCGAGTATGGAGCCGGTTTATCGTGATGGGGACCTTGTGTTGGTCTCTCCCAATGCCAATATCCGCCGAGGCGATCGTGTAGTTGTAAAAACCATTGAGGGCGAAGTCATGGCAAAACAGCTTCGCCGACGCTCTGCGCGCAAGATCGAGCTACAATCTTTAAACCCAGATTATGAAGACCGTTTCTTTGAAATGGACGAGATTGTCTGGATTCATCGCATCATTTGGGCCTCTCAATAAGCCATCAGCCCTTTACATTTGAAAAATCCATACTAGGTCTATTTTCCTAAGCCCTAAAAAAGGAAAAGAAATGACCTCATTAGAATTGCGTTTCAATGGACCTATTGCAAAGCATCTGCTTGCACCTGTTCCACAGCGCCCTTTTCAGCAAAGACTGCTGATGGATCAGCTCATCTTTAATCGCCTTAAAAAACGCAAAGCCATAAAAACCCCTTCAAAAACCCCAATGCGCCCCCAACATAAATAAAGAAGCATATAAAACAGGGAGCATATAATGGGAAACATTGGCAGTGGGCTCACATGGACCTACTTTGATGGCGCATGGACAAAGGGAAACCCACATATTATGGGGCCACGAACCCATGGGGTCTGGCTCTCTTCAACTGTATTTGATGGCGCGCGGGCCTTTGACGGGGTGATCCCTGATCTCGACTTACATTGCCAACGTGCGATTAATTCTGCACGTATCCTTGGCATGGCTCCCATGTTAAGCGCCTTAGAAATTGCTGATCTTTCCTGGGAGGGTGTGACAAAATTCCCCTCAGGCAGTGAGCTTTATGTCTGTCCCATGTTTTATGGCGAAACGGGGTTTATCACACCAGACCCAGCCAGCACACGTTTTGTCCTGTCTGTATTTGAAGCCCCCCTTCCCCAACCCAATGGGTTTAGTGCATGCAAATCAAGTTTTCGTCGCCCTGCGCGCGACATGGCGCCAACAGATGCCAAAGCCTCCTGCCTTTACCCAAATGTGGGGCGATGCGTTGCTGAAGCCAACGAAAAGGGCTTTGATACTGCGGTTGTTCTTGATCCTGTGGGCAATGTTGCTGAATTTGCCTATACCAATCTCTTCTATGTGAAAGATGGACGAATTTTTACGCCACAAGCCAACGGAACTTTCCTCAATGGCATCACGCGCCAGCGCGTTATCAAGCTTGCCAAACATGATGGCTTAGATGTGATTGAAAAAGCGATTGAGTTTGACGAGCTGTTTGAAGCCGATGAGATATTTGGGACGGGTAATTATTTTAAAGTCGGCCCACTTACCAAATTAGAGAATCAGGAGTTTGCGATTGGGGAAATCACCATGCATTTGCGCGAGCTTTATTTCGACTGGGCAAAAAAATAGCCGGATCACGAATGATCCGGCAAGTTTATAACAGGGAGGCTTTACGTCTGGGAGACGTAGGACCAAAAAGATGGCCCTCAGGAACCGAGGAAAGACCCTCGGAAACTCGTTAAATACTGCGCTGCAGCATTTGATGAATTATGTATATTATTTTTATAAAATTTTATCTAGTCTTTTTTTCACAACCCCACCATGCACTAGACGCATGACATGCATATAACATATTGATATAAAACAATCTTATACTAAAGAATTACGCCAAAAGACCAAAAAAAAACCGGATCCAAAAGGATCCGGCAAGTTTTAACAGGGAGGCTTCACGTCTGGGAGACGTAGGGTCAACCCTTAGAGGGGACCCTCACACTCAGGGAAACCCTGAGGGGAAGATGCTTTGCTGCAACGCAACAAAGCGATAAAGCCTTTGTATAATTTCCAAACAACAATGACCATTATTATTTTCTCAAAGCAGACATGCGTTTTTTGCATACCGGTGAGAAAACAACAGCTTTCAGCCGATTATTGTCTCTCTAGTCAATTTTAGATTAAAGGGCCTGTCCCATTTTGCGGACTATAAAGTCTCTAAAAAGAGTAATTCTTTTCGAGTTTCTCAACTCCTCAGGGTAAACAAAATAGGTATCAATCACCGGACCCCGCATTTCTGGGAGAATCTCCACAAGATTGCCCACTTCCCGGCTCATATATTCGGGCAAAGCACCAAGACCGATTCCACTTTGTACTGCGCGATAAATGCCATAAACGTTATTAACCCGCAAAGCAGCTGTACGTTTGGTGCCATCACTGCGCCCTGCTGAAAGCAGCCAGTTTAAGCCTTGTACTGGTTGTTTGACATCATCCCCATAAACAATAATACGGTGATTATCCAAATCCTGTGCATTTGTTGGCATGCCATATTTCTTCAAATACTCTGGCGCCCCATAAATATGATACGGCATGCTCCATAAATGACGCTGGATCAGGTCAGGCTGTTTGGGCGGGCTCATGCGAATGGCAACGTCAGCTTCGCGCATGGAAAGGTCAAGCTCGGTATCGGTTAGAACCACACTCACTTCAATTTCAGGATAAAGCTCGAGGAACTCACGCAGTTTTGGCGTTAACCATGTTGAGCCAAAAGCAACCGTCGTGGTGATCTTGAGCGTACCTTGGGGCTTTTCCTTACTTTCAACAAGCTGGCTTTCAACCATGGCCAGTTTGGCAAATACATCATGGGCGGTTTTATAGAGCATTTCGCCCTGTTCCGTCAGGATCAGGCCACGGGCATGACGGTGAAACAGGCTGACCTGTAAGCTATCTTCTAAGGCGCTGATTTGGCGGCTCACGGCCGATTGGCTTAAATTGAGGTTTTCCCCTGCATGTGTGAAGCTTCCCGCTTCTGCCACAGCATGAAACACACGTAATTTATCCCAATGCATTTTTATTTTCCATTCATCCAGCGCATAGATGGTATGCATATAGCGCATAGATAAAAAAGGCGAAAGGGAAAAATGCCCTTTCGCCTTAAGAATTAACGCTTCACTTCAAAAACTGAAGATCAACCTTCGTTCTCACCGATAAAACGCTCGGCTTCCAATGCCGCCATACAGCCCGTACCCGCTGCTGTGACCGCTTGCTGATACGTCTTATCTTGTACATCCCCTGCGGCATAAACACCGGGAATGCTGGTCTGTGTGCTATCTGATTTGGTGATGATGTAGTTTTCATCATCCATGTCTAGCTGGCCTTTAAACAAGCCTGTGTTTGGATCATGACCAATGGCAATGAAAGTGCCGTGAACCGGAATGACTTTTGTCTCATCGGTTTTTACGTTTTTGACCTTAACACCTGTGACACCAAATGGGTCATCAGCACCAACGATCTCATCAACAACACTATCCCAGACCATTTCGACTTTCTCATGCTTGAGAAGACGGTCTTGCAGGATTTTTTCAGAGCGCAGCTCATCACGACGGTGAATGAGATAAACTTTTGAAGCAAAATTGGTCAGATAGAGCGCTTCTTCAACCGCTGTATTACCGCCACCCACAACAGCAACTTCTTTATCACGATAGAAGAAACCATCACATGTGGCACAAGCTGACACACCAAAACCTTGGTATTTCTGTTCTGAATCAAGGCCTAACCAACGCGCAGAAGCGCCTGTACAGATTACAAGTGTATCACCCGTATAAACAGTACCGGAGTCCCCTGTCAGCTTAAAGGGGCGCGATGAAAGGTCAGCCTCAATAATGGTGTCATCAAACATGGTTGTGCCGACATTTTCAGCTTGAGCATGGAACTGGTCCATCAACCAAGGGCCCTGAACCGGGTCAGCAAAACCGGGATAGTTTTCAACATCCGTTGTAATGGTCAGCTGTCCACCCGGTTGCAGGCCTTTCACCAAAATTGGTTTCAGGTTTGCACGCGCTGCATAAATTGCAGTCGTATAACCAGCAGGGCCGGAACCCAGAATGAGGACTTTTGAATGGTGCTGTTCGGACATTGAAGACATCCTTATCTTTTATATGGGGAGAAATTTCTTTGGGCGCATAATCTAGGCAGCTCGACACCATCGTGCAAGCTGTTAAGAAAAAAGGGAAGCCGAAGCCTCCCTTTTCCCTTTATTCTTAAAGACTTAACAGTCTTAAAGTTCTTCAGCATTTTCAGACAGGTAAGCAGCAACACCGTCTGGAGTAGCTGTCATGCCAGAATCGCCTTTGTTCCAGCCTGCTGGACAAACTTCGCCATGCTCTTCATGGAACATCAAAGCGTCAAGTGTACGCAATGTTTCATCAACGTTACGGCCCAATGGTAGGTCGTTTACCAACTGGTGGCGAACAAGACCATTTTTGTCGATGATGAATGTACCGCGGAAGGCAATACCAGGACCCGTTTTCACACCATAATCAGTAACGATGTCTTTAGTAATATCAGCAACCATCGGGAACTGAACTTGACCCAAACCACCTTCATTTACCGGTGTGTTTTTCCATGCCAAGTGTGTGAAGTGCGAATCGATAGAACAAGCGATTACTTTAGCGCCGCGCTCTTCAAATGCTTTTACACGGTGGTCAAAAGCGATGATTTCAGAAGGACATACGAATGTGAAGTCCAACGGATAGAAGAACAGTACGCCGTAAGAGCCGTCCAGGTAAGATTTCAGGTTAAACTCACCTTCGATAGAGTTATCACCCATTACAGCTGGTGCAGTGAAGTCTGGTGCTTCTTGGCCCACGAGAACTTGAGACATTATTTCTTCCTTTAGATTAGAATAATTCAAAACTAGCTACAGACTATACTCCCTTCCCCCCTGTTTGCAAGAACGGAAATGAATATCTGTAAGTATGTGAACTCTAACGTCTTTTATTTATCAAGGCCATAGCTTGTTTGATTAAAATCACTCAAAACTGCATCATAGGTAATTACAGAAACGGAATGAATTTTCTAAACAACGCGCTAAACACTCATAACTCAATTACTTTTATTTTCTATCTTTTAAGATAAACAACAAAAAGCGAAACTTTATTTCAAAAAATTGATAAGCTTCTCTTGGCTTAAGAGGCACAACATTGTAATATCATTGCGTCAAACAGGGAATTTTTGGAGTAGAATTATTATGCAAAAGGTCAAACTTGACCGAATCGACCGCCGCATCCTTGCTGACCTGCAAGATGATGGTCGCATGACAAATGTGGAACTTGCGCGTCGTGCTGGTATTTCGGCTCCTCCGTGTTTACGCCGGGTGCGCGCCTTGGAAGAAGCAGGTTTTGTGCGTGGATACCATGCTGAGCTTGACCCTTCTGCCCTTGGCTTTAACGTAACGGTTTTTGCCCATGTTGGTCTAAACAGTCAGGCAGAAGCAGACCTGAACGCCTTTGAAGAGCTGGTTGGTTCATGGCCTGAGGTACGTGAATGTCATATGCTGGCTGGTGAAACGGATTTCCTGCTGAAAATTGTTGAAAAAGATTGGGATTCTTACCAACAGTTTCTCACTAAAAATCTGACAGCGGCACCCAATGTGGCCCATGTTAAATCCTCCATGACCATTCGCAGTGCCAAAACCACCCCCGGCGTGCCCATCAAGGTTGATGTGCCCGATGAGGATGAAGAATAAAACAAAAAAACCGCCCTATCATGAGGCGGTTTTTTTGTGCTTATCATCCTCATGACTGAGGATATATGTATCAGAGATACATCACTTATATTCGACTTCTAAAATCTCATAAGACTTACTTCCAGCTGGGGTGCGCACTTCAACGCTGTCACCCAGTGTCTTGCCAATCAAACCACGTGCAAGCGGTGAGCCGACGGAAATTTTACCTTCTTCAAGGCTGGCTTCATACTGACCAACAATCTGATATTCAGTCTCTTCATCAGTGTCTTCATCAACAACCAAAAGCGTTGCGCCAAAACGCACCACATCACCAGACAGTGCCTTGGGGTCAATCACCTCAGCCACACTAATCACAGCTTCCAGCTCTTTAATGCGGCCTTCAATGAAACCCTGTTTTTCACGCGCGGCATGATATTCAGCATTCTCTGAAAGGTCGCCATGCTCACGTGCCTCTGCAATCGCCGCAATCACATTTGGGCGCTCAACAGATTTCAGATTCTTCAACTCTTCTTCTAGCTGAGCACAACCCTCAGCCGTCATAGGGATACGATCCATAACTTTTTCCAAAAAACGAACAATAAAAAATACGACACGCCCCCACATCAAGTGAGGGCGTGACGATTAATTCACTTCCTTCTGTATTAGAAGGATGATTTAAAATACGACTGAAGCGATCCAACTTCAAGCGTTTCTGCACGCAAAGCTGCAATTGCATCAGCTGCTGCCGTCGCCCCCGCCATTGTCGTGTAGTACGGAACACCCTGTGTCAGGGTCTCGCGACGGATAGAATAACTATCCTCAATCGCTTGTAGACCTTCCGTTGTATTAATGACCAGTTGAACTTCATCGTTCAAAATCGCATCCACACAATGGGGGCGACCTTCAATCACTTTATTCACAGGCTTAGAAGAAATACCTTTTTCTTCCAATAACTTAGAGGTACCGCTTGTTGCCAAAATGCTAAAGCCCATATCCACAAGTTTCTGCGCAATGGGCACAATCTTGTCTTTATCGCGCTCTTTCACAGAAACAAACGCACAACCTTGTGTTGGCAAGTGTGAACCCGCGCCCATTTGTGCTTTTAAGAAGGCGGTTGGGAAATCTTTATCCAAACCCATAACTTCGCCCGTGGACTTCATTTCTGGGCCCAACAGGACATCAACGCCAGGGAATCGGGCAAATGGGAAGACGGCTTCTTTCACCGCAACATGGTCCAGCTCTGGCATACGGCCTTTCAAACCAAAGTCTGCCAGCTTCTCACCCGCCATCACACGTGCACCAACTTTTGCAACTGGAATGCCTGTTGCTTTTGCCACAAACGGCACTGTACGTGATGCCCGTGGGTTCACCTCAATAATATAGATCACATCATCTTTGACAGCGAACTGAACGTTCATCAAACCGACAACCTTCAAGGCTTTTGCCAAAGAAACCGCCTGATCCGTCAATTGATCGATGATTTTCTCGCTTAGGGAATAAGGTGGCAAAGAACAAGCGGAGTCACCAGAGTGAATACCGGCTTCCTCAATATGTTGCATGATACCCGCGATATAGACATTGCCGTCCACATCACCAACCGCATCCACATCAATCTCAATGGCATCTTGCAAGAAGCTATCAAGAAGAACAGGGCTGTCACCAGAAACCTGAACCGCCTCTTTCATATAACGCTTCAAGCGATCCATGGAATGAACGATTTCCATGGCGCGACCACCCAAAACATATGAGGGACGAATGACAAGCGGGAAGCCAATGCTTTCAGCAACCGCAAAAGCTTCTTCTTCCGTACGGGCCAAGCCGTTTGAAGGCTGCTTAAGACCAAGCTCGGCTAAAAGCTGTTGGAAACGCTCACGGTCTTCTGCCAAATCAATGGCATCAACAGAGGTTCCCAAAATTGGAATACCCGCTTTTTCCAGAGCATGGGCCAGCTTCAATGGTGTCTGACCGCCATATTGTACGATCACACCTTTTACTTTACCGTTACTTTGTTCAACACGGATGAGCTCGATCACATCTTCTTGTGTCAGGGGCTCAAAATACAAACGGTCTGAGGTGTCATAATCCGTTGAAACCGTTTCAGGGTTACAGTTGACCATGATGGTTTCATAACCCGCTTCTTTCAAGGCGTATGAGGCATGAACACAGCAATAATCAAACTCAATACCCTGACCGATACGGTTTGGGCCACCGCCAAGGATCACAACTTTTTCACGATCAGAAGGCTCAGATTCACATTCTGGAACCGTAATGCCATCGCCTTCATAAGCTGAATACATGTAAGATGTTTTAGACGGGAATTCTGCAGCACAAGTATCCACACGCTTATAAGTCGGGTGAATATTCAGCACGTGACGGCGATAAGAAACAACTTCAAGGTCCTTGCCTGTCAGCTCGGAAATGCGCTCATCAGAGAAACCCATTTTCTTGATACGTTGTAAGTCATCGGCTTCACCGGGCAGGCCTTTTTCAATCAGCTCTTGCTCCGCATCCACAATGCCTTTGATTTGATTGAGGAACCATGGCTCATACTTACTTGCAGCCTTAACTTCATCTACGCTTAGGCCATGGCGGAAAGCCTGTGCAATCACCAACAAGCGCTCAGACGTTGGCTTGCCGAGCTCTTTGATTACAGCCATCTTGCCATCAGGGCCATCTGCGCCTTCAATCTCGATCTCATTTAGGCCCGTCAGGCCTGTTTCCATAGAGCGCAAACCTTTTTGCAGCGATTCTTGGAAAGTACGACCGATTGCCATGGCCTCGCCCACAGATTTCATCGCTGTTGAAAGCGTATCATCCGTGCCGGCAAATTTCTCAAAAGTGAAACGTGGAATTTTTGTCACGACATAATCGATTGAAGGCTCAAACGATGCAGGCGTGCAGCCCGTAATATCGTTATCAAGCTCATCCAGCGTGTAGCCCACCGCCAGCTTGGCTGCGATCTTTGCAATCGGGAAACCCGTTGCTTTAGACGCCAATGCAGAAGAACGCGACACACGTGGGTTCATCTCAATAACGATCACACGACCATCTTTTGGGTTTACGGTAAACTGTACGTTTGATCCGCCCGTATCCACACCAATTTCACGCAACACGGCCAAAGAGGCATTACGCATGATCTGATATTCTTTATCAGTCAGCGTCATTGCGGGTGCAACCGTGATAGAATCACCTGTATGCACGCCCATCGGGTCTACGTTCTCAATAGAACAGATGATGATACAGTTGTCTTTTTTGTCGCGGACAACTTCCATCTCATATTCTTTCCAGCCCAGAAGCGATTCTTCAACCAGAACCTCTGAAGTTGGAGACGCAGCCAGACCGGAAGCGACGATTTGCTCAAACTCTTCTTTGTTATAGGCAACACCACCGCCTGTGCCACCCAATGTAAAGGATGGACGGATGATAACCGGGAAGCCCATGGCCTCAAGCGCAACATTTGCCTCAGCACGTGTGTGACACACATATGAGCGCGCATTCTCAAGACCGATTTTGGTCATGGCTTCGCGGAAACGCTCCCGGTTTTCTGCCTTATCAATGGCATCAGCCGTTGCACCGATCATCTCGATACCAAGGCGTTCTAATGTGCCATTTTCATAAAGAGCCAAAGCTGTGTTCAGCGCTGTCTGACCACCCATTGTTGGCAACAAGGCGTCTGGCTTTTCTTTTTCAAGGATTTTAGCCACAACATCCGGTGTGATCGGTTCAATATAGGTCGCATCCGCCATGCTCGGATCAGTCATAATCGTTGCAGGATTGGAGTTTACCAGAATGACACGATAGCCTTCCTCACGTAGCGCCTTACAAGCTTGAGCCCCTGAATAATCAAATTCACAAGCCTGACCGATTACAATCGGGCCGGCACCAATAATCATAATTGATTTAATATCTGTACGTTTTGGCATGACTAACCTTATCGTCCTATCAAATTTGTCGTCCTCACGAATGTGGGGACCTCATTCCACCTGATCCCCGTTTACACGAGGATGACGGTATTTCCTATCGGCTCAAATAGCCTGCCATATCCAGCCCGTGCAATGTGATGGAGGCCATGAAGGGCGGTGTCGGGGACACGTGCAATTCATGATCTTCTAAAATAACTGCGCCAGCTTGGGCAAGTTCTTCAATCCATTTGGCAAGCTCATCCTGAGTTTCAAAGCTCACCCTAAATTCTTCACAAATCCCTTCCACATCGCGAAACGCCCCGCCCGGGAGCTGATCATCTTCAGCCATGGCATTAAGCAGTTTGTTCGCATCTTGGGAAAGAGACATAATCTTATTTTGCCTTCGCCATCAACTCAACGAAACGATCAAACAGATAGTGGCTATCCTGCGGCCCCGGTGAGGCTTCAGGATGGTGCTGCACAGAAAAGACTGGCTTGTCTTCAAGTGCAATACCTTCAATCGTTTTATCAAAGAGTGAACGGTGCGTGATTTTGGCATTGGCAGGCAATGTGTCTTCATCCACCACAAAACCATGGTTTTGAGAGGTGATTTCAACCTTGCTTGTTTCCAAATCCTTCACCGGATGGTTACCACCACGATGGCCCAAATGCATCTTGAAGGTTTTCGCCCCCAGTGCCAAGCACGTCATCTGGTGACCAAGGCAAATCCCAAACATCGGCTTGCCGCTTTCCATGACTTTCTGGATCATCGGCACGGCATATTCACCAGTTGCAGCCGGATCACCCGGACCGTTAGAAAGGAACACCCCATCAGGGTTATAAGCTAGAATTTCTTCAGCTGAGGTTTTACCCGGCACTACAGTTACGCGACACCCGCTTGCCGCCAAACAGCGCAGGATGTTGCGTTTGGCACCAAAATCAACCGCGACCACATGGTATTTAGGGTCCGCCTGTGTGGCATAGCCTTCACCCATGGTCCAAGCGGCCTCATCCCATTCATAAGGGGCCTCACACATGACGTCTTTTGCCAGATCCATACCCTCAAGGCCGGGGAAGGAGTTTGACATGGTGTTAAGCGCATCCAGATCAATATCCTGACCTTTTGGCAGGTGAATGACCGTACCGCCCGGTGCCCCGTTATCACGGATGTAACGGGTCAGCTTACGTGTATCAATACCGGAAATTCCCACAAGGTTGGAGGCTTTCATCCAAGCATCGAAATGTTCAGCTGCACGCCAGTTGGCAGGCTCTGTAATATCGGCGCGCAAAATGCACCCGCGAGCTGCGGGCTTGGCAGTTTCAATATCTTCTGCGTTTGTGCCTGTATTCCCGATATGGGGGAATGTAAAGGTAATGATCTGCCCGGCATAAGACGGGTCTGTCATTATTTCCTGATAACCAGTAATGGATGTGTTGAAGCATACTTCGCCAATGGCGACACCTTCAACACCGACTCCCTTCCCCCAAAAAACAGTTCCATCCGTCAGAACCAATGCGGCATTGGCGTTTTTGGGACGGGCTTTGGGCGGCATGGGCGCGACCGGTGCTTGTGTCTGCGACATATCGACGTGTCCTTCATCTACAAAGAGCTATATATAAAAAGTCTATTTGCTTAAATTCACGCTAGTGCGTTCAGGCAAATTGGCGCGTTGATAAAGAAATCTTAACCCTTCGTCAAGAGGGAGTCTAAAATAAAATTTTTCCTTATATTTCAAGGCGTTACAAAACAGTAATTTATTGCTTTTTGGTTCCATTTGGTATAAGTTTCTTGCTTCCCTAAAAACAACTGATGTCAAAATTATGCTTCGCGAGCAGATTAAATCCGCCTTAAAAGAGGCAATGGTGGCTAAAAACAGCCATAAAGTATCGACACTTCGCCTGATTATGGCGGCTTTGAAAGACCGTGACATTGCGGCGCGCACCCAAGATAAGCCTGATGGCATTTCTGATGAAGAGATTCTCTCTTTGTTACAGTCCATGGTGAAACAACGCCGTGACAGTATTACCATGTATGAAAATGGTGGTCGCTTAGAGCTGGCTGAACAGGAAGCCTCAGAAATCACCATCATCGAAGAATTCCTCCCCAAACAAATGAGCGAGGAAGAAATCGGTGAAGTGGTTGAAGCCCTGATTACGGAACTTGGCGCAACGGGCCTAAAAGACATGGGCCCCACCATGAAAGCACTGCGAGATCGTTATGCCGGCCAAATGGATTTCGGCAAGGCCAGTGCTATTATCAAGGCACGTCTGGTTTAATATGTAATGTCGTCCTCGCCCAACCTGTGTGCGGGGACCTCATTTCTACAGGTCTTTGCTTTTATGTGAAGATGGCAAGTAAATAAATGGCTATACCTCCCGGATTTGTTGATGAATTAAGAAACCGAACCTCTGTTTCAGAGATTGTCGGCAAACGGGTAAAGCTTATCAAAAAGGGGCGAGAACATTCCGGCCTTTGCCCCTTTCATAACGAAAAAACGCCGTCCTTTACCGTAAATGACGATAAAGGTTTCTATCACTGCTTTGGCTGTGGTGCCCATGGTAGTGCGCTGGATTTCGTCATGAATACCGAAGGGCTCAACTTCCCCGAAGCGGTTGAACGCTTGGCTGTACAAGCTGGTATGGAAGTCCCCCAAGACACCCCGCAACAGCGCGAACGCATTGAAAAACGCAACACGCTTTATGATGTGATGGAAGCGGCCTGCGCGTATTATGAGCGTGTACTTCGCATGCCTGAGGGGCAAATCGGTCTTTCTTACCTGCGTGAGCGCGGCCTAAGTGAAGAGATTATCAAGCGTTTTCGCCTTGGTTATTCACCCAACATTCAAGGCGGGCTTAAAGCCGCACTTAAACGTGACGGCATTGAAGATCATTTAATGATTGAAGCGGGTCTGCTCATTCAACCTGATGATCCCAATCGAAAACCTTATGAGCGTTTTCGTGAACGTGTGATGTTTCCCATCACCGATCGGCGCGGCAAGGTCATTGCCTTTGGGGGGCGAATTCTCGGTGATGGCAAACCGAAATATCTCAACTCACCAGAAACACCGCTATTTCATAAAGGCACGATCCTTTACGGCCTCGCCCAAGCGCGCGAAGAAGCCTATAAGCGTGATCAGATCATTGTCACCGAAGGCTATATGGATGTGATCGGCCTTGCCCAAGGCGGCTTTTGCAATGCGGTTGCGCCGCTTGGCACGGCCTTAACGGAAGAACAAATCCAGCTTTTGTGGAAAATGTGTAAAACACCGCTGCTATGCTTTGATGGCGATGCGGCGGGTCAACGTGCCTCTGCACGCGGGGCTGAGCGCGCCCTGCCCCACCTTAAACCCGGATATTCTCTCCATTTCGTCCATCTACCCGCAGGTGAAGACCCCGACAGCCTGATTAAAGAAGAAGGCGCAGCCGCCATGCAGACGGTGCTGGATGAAGCCATTCCTTTATCAGAACTTCTTTGGCGCATGGAAAGTGAAGGCAAGAATTTTGAAACGGCTGAAGATCGCGCCCTGTTGGAAGACAGTTTAAAAAAACATGCCTTTCAAATTGAAGACGAATCGGTAAAACATCACTTTTTATCGGCCTTAAAAGACCGTATGTGGAAAGAAATCCGCGCTAAAAAAGAGACAAAACCCTTCCAGCCGCGCCGTGATTGGAAAAATGAGAAAAAAAATCATCACACTCATTTGGAAGCCAAAAGCAGTTTAAATACAAAAATTAATGCTGAAAAATGGCGCGAGACCTTGCTTATCGCCGCCGTGATCTTACATCCAGAACTGATTGACGAGGTTGGAGAGCGGCTTGGCTTGTTGATTTTCACCTCCGAGTCGCTTGACAAACTTCGTCAGGAAGTTTTAAAGACCGTCGATGGGGATTTAGGCCTTGATTCGCGCGCGCTTCAAAGTCACCTCGAAAAAAATGGGTTTTCAGGCCCGCTAAAATCTCTGCTTAGCCAATTTCACGCCCCAAACGGCGGGAAGTTTATTGGGCATGAGACTTTTTTGCATCCTGATCGCCCAATTGAAGATGTGCTACGTGGTTGGGAACATACGTTCAAGCTCTATATGATGGAACGGGACCTCGCTGCGGAGTTCAAAGAATTGAAACGCCGCCTTAAGGAAGAAATGACCCCTCAGGCTCTGAGTCAATTTCAGGCTCACCAAAAGCTGATGGGGATTATTGACGCCGATGAAGATGAGGCAAGTGGATATTCTTACAAAAATGATGAACAAGATTTGTTTGATTAACGGTCTTTACATATTTGTCGCGCATATTAACTAAAGGAGTCTGTCCTTTCTTTAGTTAAGGACAGTGCGCGAAAAAGATTTTTAGAGTTTCATTGGGGAATCGCATGTCTGCGAAAGCTGCAAATACAACCGAAGCAAAAACCAAACAAGAAGAAGGCGGTGACGGCCCACTTCTTGATTCCCTTGGTGCTGCCGTTAAAAAAATGCTCGCCAAAGGCAAAGAGCGCGGCTTCATTACATATGATGAATTAAATACGGCTCTACCGCCGGACAAAATGTCTTCAGAACAGATTGAAGACACCATGTCTGCCTTGTCAGAAATGGGTATCAACGTCGTTGAGAATGAAGAATCCGACGATGATAGCAACGACAATGCTACAGAAGAAAAAGCCGCTGGTAACATTGATGAAAATGATACCGGACGCACAGATGACCCTGTACGTATGTACCTGCGCGAAATGGGTAGTGTTGAGCTACTCTCACGCGAAGGCGAAATTTCCATTGCCAAACGTATTGAGGCCGGCCGTGAAATGATGATCGGCGGCATCTGCGAAAGCCCGATTACCATTCGCTCCATCGTTGAATGGCATGATGCCTTGATCAATGGCGATATTTTACTGCGCGATATTATCGATCTGGAAACCACATACGGTGGTGGCCCCAACACAGAAGAAGTTGAAGCTGCCGCCAAAGAAGTGGAAGAAGAAGTTGATGAAAGCACCTTAAGTGCCGATATAGACAATGCATCCGATGATGATGAAGACGATGCAGAGATTGAAGCCCCTGAAGGTGTGGATGCTGGTTCTGAAGGGGAAGAGAACCTCGAAGAAACAACTGAAGGTACTGAAGGTGAAGCCACAACTGAATCCAGTGATGATAGCGCAGAAGAGAACAATGTCTCTTTGGCAGCTATGGAAGAACAGCTTCTGCCACAAGTGATTGAAACCTTTGAGAAAATCGCCAAGACTTATGACAAAATGCATAAGTCACAGGAGCAGCGCCTTGCCACATTGGGTAAGGGCGAAAAAGTTTCCGCAACGATTGAGCGCCGCATTGAAAAACTGCGCCATGAACTTGTTGTGCTTATGGAAGAAGTTCACCTCAACAATGGTCGTATCGAAGAGTTGATGGATCACCTTTATGGGTTGAACAAAGCCTTGATGAACTGCGAAGGCCGTATGTTGCGCTTGGCAACGGGCTGTCGCGTCTCTCGTGCTGATTTCCTTAAACAATATTATGGTCACGAGCTCGACCCCAACTGGCTTGAGCGTGTCTCAGCACTTCCGGCCAAAGGCTGGCAGCGTTTTGCTGAGCGTCACCATGACGAAATTGTAAAACTGCGCAACCGTATTACAGAAGTCGCTACAGAAGTCGGCCTGCCGATTGCAGAATATCGCCGTATTGTTTCCACCGTTCAAAAAGGTGAACGCGAAGCAAACCGTGCGAAAAAAGAAATGATCGAGGCCAACCTGCGTTTGGTAATTTCCATTGCGAAAAAATACACCAACCGTGGCCTACAGTTCCTTGACCTTATTCAGGAAGGTAACATCGGCCTGATGAAGGCGGTTGATAAGTTTGAATATCGTCGCGGTTATAAATTCTCGACCTATGCCACATGGTGGATTCGCCAGGCCATTACGCGCTCTATCGCCGATCAGGCCCGCACGATCCGTATTCCGGTGCATATGATCGAAACCATCAACAAGCTGGTGCGTACAAGCCGTCAGATGTTGCATGAGATCGGTCGCGAGCCCACACCAGAAGAACTGGCTGAAAAGCTCTCTATGCCGCAAGAAAAGGTCCGCAAGGTCCTTAAAATTGCGAAAGAGCCAATTTCTCTTGAAACCCCAATTGGTGACGAAGAAGATAGTCACTTGGGTGATTTCATCGAAGATAAAAACGCGGTTCAGCCTTTGGATGCGGCCATTCAGTCCAACCTGCGCAACACCACAACACGTGTGCTGTCCTCCCTGACACCACGTGAAGAACGTGTCCTGCGCATGCGTTTTGGGATCGGCATGAACACAGACCACACTTTGGAAGAAGTCGGCCAACAGTTCTCCGTAACACGTGAACGTATTCGTCAGATTGAAGCCAAAGCCTTGCGTAAACTCAAACACCCAAGCCGCTCACGTAAACTGCGCAGCTTCTTGGATTATTAATCCAAATCTATAGACTTGACGTGGCGTGAGTTTCCAGTAAATTCACGCCACTTCTCTTTGGTGTGGGGCAGTAGCTCAGTTGGTTAGAGCCGACCGCTCATAACGGTCTGGTCACAGGTTCGAGTCCTGTCTGCCCTACCACTTCCTTTTATATCAATGCTTTAGACATGTAACTCTGTTGGTGGGACACCAAGGTGAGACATATGTTATGCATAATCCTACATACCTTACACAGTCACGACACGGTGTATTCTATTTCCGATGGTCGATTCCAAAAGAGGCCCATCCTTATAGGAAGTACACGACTATTAAGCCGTTATCTTGCTTTTCTAAGTGAAACGATAACGGAGCAGGCCTCTGTTAAACCAATAATAACGGGTGCAATTTAATCTCTGACTATGAAAGATAGGCCTGTGTTGTCTCGTCAGTTGTGAACGAGGACTGCTTCATAGGGTTAGAAACTTTCTCTAATCCAGCTCTTGAACGACATTCAGCCCAGTTAGCCAAAAGCTTACGGTCGGGAAACTCACTGGCCAAGAGGGGTGCATGAAAGATAACATCTACATTCATTGCCTTTTGACAAAAAACTTTCCAAAGATGCGGCAGAAGTGTCATATCCCCATACCAAGCATATTGATCCCTTTGTTCACTGCTTAAGGCAGAACCGTCTTTATTAGCGCTTGGGCTGATCGTGATGGGCTGCACCATACAGTGTTCACGTATCTCTTCATCCATCGCAATTTCAAACAGTGACGTTTTAAAGGGCTTAACGTTTTTACCGTTTGTACTCGTCCCTTCGGGAAAGATCAAAATGCGTTCCCCTTTGATCAAACGTTCCTTCAACTCATTTTTCTGAAGGCGCGCCATGGAAGGCTTGCGATCAATAAATGCCGTTTGGGAAATCCGTGCAAGAAACCCAAAAAGGGGCCAGCTTGCCACATCTGATTTGGCAACAAAGGTTACATCTAAACAGGAAGCTATGATGGGGATATCCAAATAAGAAAGATGGTTTCCAGCCAATAAAACACGTTGGTCTTTTACGGGAAGACCCTGTTGATGAATTTTAATAAAGAGAAGTGCGCAGACCCCTTTGTGCCATAGGCTGACAAATCCACGTCTAAAGCGCCAGCCCAAGGGAAACACCAACAGATAAGGCACCAGCAATAGAGCTGTCCAGATTAGGAAAAGAATAGTCCGCAGCGAACCTCTCAGAAGAGACATCATTGAGTCGCAACCTCGGTTGAAGAGGATTCATTGCTTTGTAAATAGTGACGACGATAGCGCCCCGTTACATTGCCTGTTTCGACTAACAGGCAGACATCCAGAGTGTTGAATTCATGGTCAATCACACCACCTTTGCCAATTACACCACCAACACGCAAGTAACCTTTGATCAATGGTGGCATTTCACGCAAAGCTTGGCGGGTGTCAATTTGCTTTTTCTTCAATAGTTTAAGGTCCACAAATCGGCCCTCTATAGCTTTGGGTGCCCATTGTGAGGGTGCTTTGTGGTAGTGATGCAGATAGGAAAGGGCGCTTTTCATAGAGTCCGGGTCTGTACCAGGGAAACTGGCACAACCGAACATGAGTGAAATTTTATGCTCAGCTATATATTCTGCAATTCCGCGCCATAGCAGTTGCATCACCGCCTTCCCACGATAGTTTGGATCAACGCAGGAACGCCCCAATTCAACGATTTCACCGGGATAGTTTTCAAGATAGGAAAGGTCGAACTCATTGGCAGAATAGAAACCTTGATGTTTCTGTGCAACGCTGCGACGCAAGAGACGATAAGTGCCAACGATGGCTTGATCACCCGTTCTATTAGGGTCAATAACCAGCAAGTGGTCACAATAAGCGTCGAACTGGTCAAAATCGCGTTTGGAACGTGCAACATCTTCATTCGCAACAGCTCCCATGCCTTCAAAAAAGACACGATAGCGTAGGCGTTGTGCTGCAAGAATATCTTCGGCTGTTTTTGCCAAACGGATTTCGAGGTTACCTTCTTGATCGTTTGTCATCTCTATCTTCACTGTACGTTATCAATATTGCGAATTTAAACAATTTGTCGTGCAGTAATGTTTCAGGCAGATAAAGGTTTGATGGCGAAAAGATAGAAGTTTTATGACATCAAGTATTGGAGGCCTCCTCTCATAAAAAAACTGAGGAAGAGTAAACCTCTCCCTCAGCTCCACTTTATCCTGCCATGCTTGGCAACCAGATGACAATCGCAGGAAATGCGATCAAGAGTGCAATGGTAATAGCATCCGCGATGAAGAAGGGAGTAACGCCTCTAAAAACATCTTGAACACTTAGGTCATCACGCACACCGGCAACGACAAAGCAGTTTAATCCAATGGGTGGGGTGATGAGACAGAACTCTGCCATTTTCACCACCAAAATTCCAAACCAGACGGCACACATGGCCCCACTCATGCCAAAGGTGCTTTGTGCGGCACTTACCGCTTCACCACCATTGAGCGCCATGACGGCAGGATAAACCACAGGCAGGGTTAAAAGTAACATGCCAATGGCATCCATAAACATACCCAAGACGGCATAGGCCAGCAGGATCATGATGAGGATCAACATGGGGGAATAATCCAGTGATGTAATCCAGTCAGAAAATGCATTGGGCAGTTTTGCAAACCCAAGGAAGCGCACATAAATAAGCACACCCCAGATGATGGTAAAGATCATGACCGATAGTTTTGCGGTTTCCAGCAAAGCATCTTTGAGTTCTGCCCAGCGCATCCCCTTATAGGCCGCCATACAGAACACGACAAACGCGCCTAACGCCCCACCTTCGGTTGGCGTTCCCCAAGCATCCCCGCCAAACGGGTTGTAGATAAAGACAATAATGATGAAAACAACAAAGAAAATCGGCAAAGCAGGTGGCAAGGAAACCAGACGATCTTTCCAGCTATATCCCTTTACCGGTGGGCCAAAATTCTTAATGGTCATGGCCATACCGATGATCAGGCCCCCATAAATTAAGGCAGAAAACGCACCGGGAATAAAGCCGGCTAATAACAGTTTCCCCACATCCTGTTCTACGATAATCGCATAGATCACCAAAATGGCAGATGGCGGGATCAAGGAAGCCAGTGTGCCCCCTGCGGCAACCACACCGGCTGCAAAGCGTTTATCATAACCAATCTTCAACATTTCCGGGATGGCGATACGGGCAAAAACAGCTGATGTTGCAATGGAGGCACCTGATACGGCAGCAAATCCGGCTGTGGCAAAGACAGTTGCAACCGCTAAGCCACCCGGCACCCAAGCAATCCAACGTTTAGCAGCCTCAAACAAGGCCTTGGTTAGCCCGGCATAATAGGCAAGATAACCAATGAGAATAAAGGTTGGAATAAGCGAAAGCGCCTGATTTGCCACCTTGGAATGGGGCACCTGTCCGGCAATTTTAGCTGCAATCCCAACAGCCCATATAAAGGCTTCAGGGTCATAGCCTTTTTTCGCCCAGAAAATCCAAATCAGGCCAACAACACCCGCCAGACCCGCAGCAAATGCCACGCGCATTCCCAAAATGACCAGAACAAGCATACCGCCGGAAACGATCAATCCAATTTCAATAGGTTCCATTAATCAATTCCTTACGTATCATGTCCGCTGACATGTTCAGCTTCATTGGCGGCTTGTGTTGCAACATCTTCAATCAAAGGCACGCCAACGGGTCTGTTGGTTCCTGAAATTAAAGCCCAAAGGTAACCCCAAGCTTGTAAAATCAGTTGCAGGCATAAAACACCAAAGGCCACAGGGGCTAAGAGCTTTGCAGGCCAGAGAGGCAATGCAATATCCATAGAGCTGTCACGGCTCCACAGCGGGGCGCTAAAATCGAAGCTGCGCAGAAAATGTTCCCAACTGCCCCACACGACCAGCACCATCACAATTAAAATGGCGAGAGTGGTAATAAGTTCCGCAGCATAGAGAAAACGCCCTTTAAGGCGGCTCACCACCATATCCATGCGGATGTGGCCGCCATTTCTTTGAACGTAAGACACTCCCATAAAGGCAATTAGCGGCATGGCCTGTTCAATCCAATCCACATAGCCAGGGAGTGGATGGTTGAAAAAATTCCGTCCCCCCACCGACATAACCGCCAAGATCATCAGTGAAAAAACCGCAAGGCCACTAATCAGGGCAAGAAACTTCCCAACGACATTGAGCTTTTGATCCAGTTGGCTTAACAGGCTGTCATCTGTAAGCACATTTGCACTACCAGCCATGACTTTCTTCCTTTTTAAATTATCAAAAAAGGGGTGCCTCGCTGACACCCCTCTTGTTTTGCAGGTAAGGTTATTTGCCGATCATACCGGTAAAGAAGTCATAGAGTTCTTGTGCCGGAAGGCCTTTTTCTGTGTTTTGCTTGATCCAGCTTTGTGCAGCCGGGGTTGCAACTTTGGCTTTCAGGCCTGTAAGTGCTGCATCACCAAAGGTCACTTCTTGAATGCCACGTTCTTTTAGGGTTGGGCCCCATTTTTTCATGGTTTTGTTGTTGTAATTATCGATGTAGTGATCTAGTGCTTCATCAACAGAACCAAGCAATGCATCACGATGAGCTGGTTTAAGGTCAGCCAAGGCATCGGTATTGACAACAACTGGGCAGTTTACCGTGCCCGGGTTTAAATTTGTCGTCCACCATGTTGCTTTTTCAACGGTGCCAAAAGCCATATGGGCATGTTGGGCAAAGGCAACAGCTTTAATCACACCGCCATCGAGTGCTTGGCGAACTTCAGAAGCAGACATGGACGTTGGAACGGCCCCAACGGCCTTCATCGCAGCACCAATACCACCTGTGGCACGAACAGACAGGCCTTTAAAATCGTCTAAAGATTTTGGTGCATCACCGATACCCGCAATATTATATTGTGGCATTGGCGAAGGCATCAAAAGTGTTGCATTCCAGCGTGCAAGATCTTTGATAACGGCGGGGTGCTTATATAATTTTTGAGAAATTTTACGTTCTTCAACTAGGCTGGAGACACCAAGGAATGGTAGCTCAGCAACAGTGATGGTCGGGTTTTTATCACGGTGATAGCCTGCGCAGAATTGCGCCATTTCAAATGCACCAATGGAAATGCCGTCTAGGTTCTCTTTGTTTTTGGACAGGCCACCATAAGAAATATTCAGCTTAAACTCGCCTTTGGTTTTCTGTTCAACCAATTCAGCTAGTTTTTCAACATGTTCAGTAAATGCACGACGTTTACCCCATAGGGAAACATTCCAATCTGCCGCAACGGCCTCCCCTGTAAATGTGAGTGCCATAGCCGTCAAACATGCTTTACCAAGAAACTTTTTCATTAACTTAACTCCCAGAATGAAAATTCAATTTAACCTCACCAAGAAGGTTACAGATTTCATTGAAGGAGACTCATGAAGAAAACCGCAGGCCCGTTGAAAAAGAACAAGCGGAAATCCGCAAGGCTAAATTAAGGCGTTTTTATCCAGCCCCAATTTTACGATTTTTTCGTTTAAAGTGCGCCGTCCAATGCCTAAGCTTTCTGCCACGGCGTCCATTTTCCCTTGATGGGTTTTAATGGCTTTTGCGATCAGTTCACGCTCAAAGGCAGCCACAGCTTCTCTTAAAGTGTCGGGAACATCGCCGTGATCATGGTCCGGCTTTATGGCTTCTGCCACACTGCCACGTCCGCGTCGTGCTGCCAGCAAAAGGCGTTCTGCAACATGGCGCAATTCGCGCACATTTCCCGGCCAGTCATGGCTCATCAGTGCTGATACATCCTCATGTTTTAATTCTGGGGGGCCAACTTCATAGACAGCACCATATTCAGCCAGAAAATGAGAGAACAGCAAGACGACGTCTGAGCGCCGTTCGCGCAATGTGGGAAGGTTCAACACAAGCGTATTTAAGCGATAAAGCAAATCGGCACGAAAATCCCCATTTGCCACCCCCGCCTCTAAATTTTCATTGGTGGCTGAAAGGATGCGCATATTTGTCGGAATAGCTTTTTCACCGCCCACAGGTATATATTCGCGGGTCTCAATCGCCCTTAACAGTTTTGCTTGCACAGGTGCAGGACACGCCCCAATTTCATCCAAGAAAAGTGTGCCCCCATCTGCACTTGCCAGCACACCCGGGCTTGTTGCAGCTTCACCAAACATGCTGATTTCAAACCGCTCCGCAGGAATGGTTGCGCAGTTTAAAACAACAAATGGACCATTGGCATGGTTACTAAGGTCATGCAGGGCACGCGCAACGACTTCTTTTCCGGTCCCTGTTTCACCAAGAAGCATGATCGGCGCATCCACATCGGAAAAATTAAGGATATCTTCGCGCAAGCGGCTAATTTCCTCTGTTTGACCAATCAGGATGCGGTCCAGACCAGACAATTGTGCCAATCGAGCCTTTAGGCGTTCAGCATCTTCATTTAAGCGATGTTGTTCAGCAGCATGTTTCAACACACTGAGCAATCGGCGCGGATCAAACGGCTTTTCTAAAAAAGTATAAGCCCCAATCTGCATAGCTTCCACAGCCATGGGGATATCCCCATGGGCCGAAATCAGAACAACCGGAACACGGACATTTTTGAGCTTTAATTGGCGCAACATTTCCATGCCGTCCATACCGGGCATTCTATAGTCTGACAAGATCACGTCAGGCTCGAGACTATCGATACGTTCCAGAAAGCTGTCTGCGCGGGTGAAGGTATCAACCTGCCAGCTTGTTGTTTCTAGCAGGTGAACGAGGGATTCTCGCATTTCTTTATCATCATCAATCACAATCACGCGGAAAGTCGGCTTATTATCAGTACTCATGCCTTATTCCTCATCACTTAAAGGGAGTTCAATGGAAAAAGCCGCCCCGCCTTTGTCTCTGTTTCGTGCTTTTAACGCGCCATTATGCTCTTTGACAATCTCAGTTGAAATTGAAAGGCCAAGGCCCATCCCTTTACCCGACGCTTTTGATGTTACGAAAGGTTCTTGCAGTTTTTCCAAAGTTGCACCTTCTAATCCACTGCCCGTATCAAGCACTTCAATAATGGCTTTGTCTGTGGTGCATGTCATTCGAATAATAAGAAAGGACTGATCAGTCCCCTCCATTGCATCTAGGGCATTTCGCATTAAATTCGTTAGGACCTGTTCTAAGCGGAGTTGATTTCCCCTTACATAAACAGCTCTCTCAACCAACTCTTTCTTTAATTGCGCACAAGATGCCCCCAGATTTGGCATGACGAGTTCCTGTGCACCTGCAATCACATCATGCATATTCACTTGTTCAAACCGGAGCTCTCCAGGTTGGGCGAAAAACTTAAGCTGCTTGGTGATATTTTCCATTCGCAAAGCCAAATTGGTCATTTTTTCTAAAAAGCTGGCTTCAGGTGGCACGGGTGCAAATTCAGCAGCGGTCAAATAATTGCGCATGGCAGCAATGGGTTGCCCCAGTTCATGAGTGACAGAAACAGAAAGCTGACCAAGAGCGGCTAATCGGCTGGCACGTGACAGTTCACTACGTGTTTTTTTCAGTCTTTCTTCGGTTGCTTTTCGCTCTTCTACCTCATGGGCAAGACGCAGGTTGGCTTCACGCAATTCAGCTGAATCAGCTTGAGAGTCTCGTAAGGCCTGACCAATTTTTAAGGAACGACGCAATTGGAGATAGGAAAAAATGATGACCAGAACAACGATAATAGAGATCAATGCCAACCAGGTTTTTTCTTGAACCGGGCGATCGCTGGCAAAATAATGCAAGGTCCATTCTCGTTGTTGCAGCTCTTTTTGTTCAATCAGAAAATGTTGCCCTTCAACCACCGCTTCAGTTTCGTTCCAGACCCTCCAATTTAAAGACTTAAGGGGTTGATTTGCAAACTGACGTTCTTCTCGTATTTCTATGCGCCTTTTATCGGAAATGGGAAATAAAGAGCGATAGCGCCAAGCCTTATTTGACGACAATAAGACAATCCCGTCCCGGTTGGTGAGCAACACATTTTCGCCAGCGCTTGCCCATATTTCTTCCAGTTTGCGCAAGTCGATTTTAATGGCGACAACACCAATAATTTCCCCATTTACCTTGCGCACAGGGGCAGAAATAAAATACCCCGGCAAAAAGGTCGTCACACCAATACCGTAAAACTCCCCGCGGCTGCCCTGAATAGCCTGTTTGAAATAGGGCCTAAATTTGTAACTCCGGCCAATAAAACTGTTTTTTGATTTATAATTCGATGCAGAAACGGTGACGCCATTCTTATCCATCAGATAAATATAAGCCAAACCGGATTTATCAACAAAGGCCGCTAAACGCTCATTTAGGCCGTTTAAATTCCCATTTTCAAGAGAGTTGATAACAAAAGAATCCTGAGACAGGACATAAGGAAAATACGAAAACCGTTCTATTTCACTTACCAAAGTATTTTCATAAAGCGATAAGCGCCCCATGATTTTTGAAAACTCTTCGTCCTTAAAATAGGAGTATGTAATGAAATACAAACTAACCGCAGCAGCAATGGCGCTTATAATCAAAAAAGGAAGAGTTCTAGCTCGCATCATCTCACTGCGTATTTAATAAGGAACAGAGAAACCCTATCTAACTTCCACGCTAACTTCCATCAATAAAAGATATTATCAACATAATCAGTGTCCGGTTATAGCA